>NZ_DGVO01000017.1:90251-147239 GCF_002394995.1 Bifidobacterium sp. UBA4282 | reverse complement strand
GTCCAACAAACGGGGCGCAGTTCAAGTCCAGGGGTCTCATTCTGCACGACGAGGGGTCTCATGATGAGACCCAACTAACAAAAGACCAACAAGATTACCCCTCTGCCCCTTCGGGGCATCTCCCCGCCGACGGGGAGAGCCACGACGATGATCCCGGTGAGGTCGCGGACGCGGACGCCGTCCGCGTGGTCGACGAGCTCGTCTGTCGCCGTCGCCTGTTGGGCGTTTCGTCGCCGGAGCCTCGTCGGAGGGACCTTGCGGCGGTCCGTGGCCTGCTGGCTCGTCTGTCCGCCGACGGGGTGGCCGATCCGGTGGCCCGCGTGCTGTCCGTGCTCGGCTTCGCGATGCGGGGCGACTGGTGGCCGAAACGGATCCGGTCCGGCCGGAATCTCGCGGCCTTGTTCGACCAGGTCGTCGACGACATGCGTCTGGCCGGAGTCGCTGCCCGCGAGACCGTCTCCGACGAGGACGCGGGGCATGTGCATTCGGTTTCCTGCCGGCATGTGGCCGGGGTCGTGGACTCCCCCGCGGCCCGTGCGGCGCAGCCGTTGTCGGGGCGCCGGTGGGAGCAGGCCGGGCTGGTCGCCCGGCTGTTGAACGAGGGCGTGGACGCGGAGGATGCGGCGGGGCGGCTGGCTGACCTGCTGCGCGAGGCCGAGCGCCGGCGTGAGGAGGATCTGGCGGAGCTGGCCAGGCTGCGTGAGGAGCGTGGCGGCAGCATGTTCGCCGGTCACGGGAAGGTGGAAAGCGAGGTGGCGGCATGAGCGAGCCGCGTGGATGGTGTGCCCAGTTCCCCTCGGTGTGGGCCGATCAGATGTGGGGGCTGGACGATGTGGACGACGAGAACCCGTCGGGCCGTCGCGCCCTGGTGGCGGCGGGCATCCGGATCTGTGATTCGTGCCCGTTGCGGTTCCGGTGCCTGGCGGACGCGATCGTCACGCATGAGCGGTACGGGATCCGCGGCGGCCTGCGTCGCATGCCCCGGGTGAGGCTGGCTTCCGCGGCCAGGGCCGCCGGGGTGGATCTGTCGGGCGTGCGCGCGTCGCAGAACCTGGAGTCGTGGCTTCGCGCGAATCCCGGGATGATTGGTCTGGTGCGCGACGCCGAGTCCAAGGACCGCGCCTACCGGCGTCATAACCAGCAGCGCAGGGAGGCACGTCGGGAGCGGCGCGAGGCCGGTCGGGCGCAGTCGGTCGCGGAGTCCGCGACGCAGGGAACGTTGGACGCGGGCGACGGGGTGTCCGATGCGTGGGCGTGACCGTCTGATCCGGTTGCTGATCCTGCTTCTGTTCCTGGGCCTGGTGTTCGTCGTCAGCGGAGTGGCGACGTGGCGGTTCGTGTCCGTGCTTCCCCCGGTCGTGGCGTTCCCGTTGCTGGTCGTGCTGGCCGTGTTCCTGCTGTGGATCAGGACGGATTGATCCGCCCCTCCACGGCCTCCCCCGGTCCGGTTTCCGCCGGTCCGTGTCCATTGGTTTTTCGGTATTTCGGTTGTTCGTTTTTTCGGTTAAGGAGTTTGTGATGATTGTGACGATTGCTTCGGCCAAGGGTGGTGTCGCGAAGACCACGAGCGCGGTGTTCCTGTGTCTGGCGCGAGTGCTGGCGGCGGACGGGACGGCGTTGCTGCTGGACGCCGATCCGCAGGGCAGCGCGAGCATGTGGGCGGACATGGCCGTGGACGGCGGGTGCGGCTTGCCGTTCGATGTGGCGCCGGCGAATCTGGCGACCTTGCGTCGGGTGCGGCGTGAGCATCCGTCCGGGTTCGTGGTGGTGGACGCGCCCCCGGAGGGCAAGCTGTTCGAGGAGTCGATCGCGCAGGCCGATTTCGTGATCGTCCCGACCTCGGACAGCCCGTTGGATCTCCAGCAGGCGTGGGCGACGGTCGCGGCCGTGCCCGCGTCGGTGCCGGCCGCGGTGCTGCCGGTGCGTGTGGAGCCGGGCACGGTGGCGTGCCGGGAGACGCTCGCCGCGTTGCGGGAGCATCGGACGCCGTGCTTCGACACGGTGGTGCGCAAGCGTCAGGACGTCAAGCAGGCGATGGGGTCGCGTCCCGGGAAGTTGTGGGAGTACGCGCAGGTGTACCGGGAGCTGATGGGGGTGGTCGCATGAGGAACATGAACGCGTTCCGTCCCGCGCCGCGCACCATGTCTATCTCGTCGCCGGCCGACGTGTTCCGTCGTGACGAGGCGGACGCGGACGAGTGGATGAAGACGAGCGTGAGCCTGCGCCGCGAGACCCGTCGCAGGGCGAAGCAGTACGCGATCGACCATGACATGAAGCTCCAGGAGGTCGTGGACGCGGCCCTCCGTGCGTACATGGACGGTTCCCGATGACTTCGGTCTTTCGGTCTTTCGGTCTTTCGTTTTTTCGGTAAATAGTCGCAGGTGCGGGGAGGTCTTCATGTCAGAACTGCTGCGGGATTGCCGTGGTGTCGGCGATCCACTGGACGGGCGGGCGGCCGTGGTCGTCGCCCCGGCCCGTTCCTTCCATGTTCCATTGACCGATGGCGAGGGCCGGGTCTGCCGACTGGCCGACTATTCGGAACGCCCAGCAGGAGCCGGGCACCGTGCCGTTGATCGGGAATATGCAGATGGTTCCCTGCCCGTGGTGCGTGATCTTGATGACGAGCGGGACCAGCGGTGGGAGCGTGATGCGGCCGGCTTTCTGGTTCATGCGGCGGGCCTGGTCGTTGGTTGGGATGCTCAGGACGAGGCAAGCGTGGTGGTGTGCGGCCCATGCGTCGACGGAGTGCTTGATCCGGGTTCCGATGCCTTCGCCCCTTCGCTCGGGCGCGACCGCGATCCCCTGGATCATGCAGCAGCATCGTTCGAAGGTCTCCGCTGCATCGTGCACCCCTCGCGCCGCGAGGTATTGGGCGTCCTGGCTGTCTGGCATGACGAACGCACCTCCTACCAGGCGGTCCTGGGACCACGCCCCTATAAGCGTCGGCCTGTACAGATCCTCCGGGTTCGGGACGGGCTTTGGCAGCGACTTGTCCCATCCATGCTCGATCTGTTCGGTCAGGAGGTTCCAGACCATGTCTGTCTGCACCTGGCCCGCCGTCGGGACGATCCGTATCCGGGATGCGGGTTCGTGCCGCTGGGCAGGTCCGTGCAGGAGATCCTTGAATCGTCCGAAAAGCCTCATGACGACAACCTTCCCACTTCCGGGGAACATCGGCAAGCCCAGGATCGGGCATCCAACGTCGGGCGGAGGAGGTACGGCATGAGCGCGAAGGGATAAGGGCGTGCACGCCGCCGTGTGCGGGGACGGTAGATATGCACCATCCCCGGCGGCGTGGCCGGATGATGGACCATCATGGCGTTTTCGGTGTTTCGGTATTGGAGTATTTCGGTATATAAGGAGCAGCAACATGGAAAAGAACGAGAGCAGGATCTGGGTGTTCGATCCGGCGAACAACACGGATCATGAGGCGGGCGGTCTGCGTGGCAAGCCGATCACGCCGCCGGAGTGGGCCGAGAACCGCGGGCCCGGCTGGGCGTCCCCCGATCCGGAGGGATCCGGGCCGCGGAGGCCTCGTCGCGTGCACGCGTGGATGATCGCCGTGGCCGTGATCGCGGTGGTCGCGGTCGTTTTGGCGGGCCTGGGGGTCTGGCAGGCGGTGCGCGTGCGTGGCGCGGTGGCGTCCTGCGAGTCCATGGCGGCGCAGGCCACGGCCGCGTATGAGGATCTCCTGAAGCTGGTCCAGTCCGACGAGCTGAAGGACGCGAAGGCCATCACGGCGGACCAGGTCGAGGATCCCGACACCGTGACCGCGCTCCAGGACGCATTGCAGAACGCGGGCGGGACCGTATCGATTGGCGTGTGCGGGGTCGAATGGTACGACCTGCACCCCGATCGTATCGTTGAGAAGCCCGCACGGGGCAAGACCCTGTTCGAGTCGAAGCGCCAGTCGTTGAGGAAGGCGATGGACGCGGTCCTCAAGTCGCGTGACGCGAAGACCCTGGCCGACGCGAAGGACGCACTGAAGGCGAAGGTGGATCAGGGTGCCTCCCTGCTGAAGGATTCGGACGGCAAGGTCCAGGACAACGCCGTCAGGGACGCGTTGAGCAAGGCGATCGACCAAGCGAGGAAGCTGCTTGACGAGAACGACGACGCGAAAGCCATGAACGACGCCACGACCTCGCTGGACCAGGCGATGAGCGCGGTCAACGACTCGGTCAAGGCCAAGCAGGATGCGGACGCGAAGGCCGCGGCCGAACCCGCCGCGGCGCAGGCCGCGCAGCAGACGCAGCAGTCGTTCACGCCCAGCTACACCGGCGGCGGGTATACGGGTGGCGGATACACTCCCTCGTATTCGCCGGGAGGATCTGTGCCCTCCGACGGCGGCTCCTCAATCGGCGATATCCCGTCAGGCGCGGTAGGCGGGACCGGGGTACCGGGCGGGGATAGCTGCGTGCCGGTTTGCATCGACGGCGCATGTCAACCTTGCCCGTGATATCGCGGCATGAGGCCATAGGTCCCGGTCTTCACGACCGGGATTTTTCGTATCTACGCATGTTTCTGTATTTCAGTATTCGTTCTTTCGGTATTTCAGTTTGTCGGTTTTGCGGTTTGTCGGTTTTGCGGTTTGAAAAGTGGCAGGTTGTCCGGCCAGACCACGGCGTGTCGCGTTTTGTAATGGGTGTCGTCGTCCGGGCCGGCCGGGCGATTGACCTCTTCTCCGAGACAAGCCGGGGCCCTTCGGGGTCCCGGTGCCCACATGGATCGGGGTCGGGGCCAAGGAAAAGTAATAAGGAGAAGATCAGATGAGTTTTGATCCTTCCACGCGCCGCCGTCGGACCGGGCAGTCCGGTCGTGCGGGGCGGTTGTTGAAGTCGGCCGCGCGTGCGGCGGTCGCGGGCTTGGTGGCGGCGGGTATGATGGCCGCTCCCTTGACCGCGATGGCGGGCATGGGCTCGGGCGGGTCCGGCGCGACCGGTTCCAGTGGTTTGGGCCCGAACGGTGATTTGCTGTACGTCGCCGATCAACAGATCAATGGGAATCCGACGCAGGGTTGGGGTGACGCTTCGATCGAGTACGCGATCAATCGTCTGCGTGCGTCGGGTTATCAGGTGCCTGGTGATGGGTACCAGTTGCATGATTCGATCTATTCCACGTGTCGCGAGGCGATCTCGAACGCGATCGCGGACAAGAGCGACGGCCCGGCGGACAAGGCCCGCGTGGTGGGTCTGGCCGCGACCCTGGGCCAGACGAACACGCTGGTGTCTTGGGGCACGAACCCGGGCGATTTCCGCAATCGTTTCGAGAAGAACTGGAGCTATCTGGCTCAGGATGGCATGGGCAACGACCTGGTCGGTTGGAGCGACGAGTGGGTGAACAAGCTGCACACGAAGTTCAACGACCAGATCACCGCGACGGGCCAGCAGTATCCGACGGGCGTGTCCCTCGTATGCGTGGCCGTGAACAACTACCAGCCGCCGGCGCAGGATTACGATCTGACGGTCTCGACGGACCTGTCGAGCCCGAAGGCGTTGCAGGTCGGCGCGACGGACCGGATCACGGACGTGATCCACGCGAGCAACAACGGGTCGTCGATCAAGGAGAACCTGACCGGCACTGCGGTCGTCCATTTCGACGGCAACTCATACGTGCCCGCGCAGACCAGGAGCAAGCAGATCACGTTCGCCAATTCGGGTGATACGAGCGTTGATCTGTTCGGGCCGGGTGATTTCGGGTGGGAGCATTGGCCCGCAGGGAACATCTGGGTGGATGTGCAGGTCCCGAAGCAGGGCAAGATGAAGACGGCGGTGGATACCGCGGACCGTGACCCGCGCGAGACGCTGACCGTGAGCGAGGTCCCGCCGCCCGCCCCGGTGAAGGAGATCGAGGAGGGCGTGAGCGCGGACTCGATGACCAACCGGACCACGATCACCACGGGCACCGGCAAGGGCGGCTGGGAGATGACCATCAAGGACGTGATCGAGCCGAACGGCGTGGACTACGAGGTCTCGAACATGGAGGTCGTCGACACCACGACCGGCGAGGACGTCAGCGACCAGTTCACGATGAGCTGGGACGAGGCATCGAACACCGTGACCGCCGTGCGCGCGGCCGACAAGGGCGAGATGCCTTTGGATCATGAGTACGCGTTCAGCTTCGACGTGACCGTGCACACGCCCGAGGGCTTCGTGAACGTGAAGGACACCGCGTCCGTGCAGTGGAACCAGGAGCCCGAGGCGTCGACCGACACCAAGGAGTTCCCGACCTGGCAGCCCAACCCCGACAAGTCCTGGATCACGCAGGACGCTGACGGCAAATGGCAGGCCGTGATCGACCCCGAGGAGACCAACGCGACCGGCGCCGACACGAAGAAGTTCCTTGACGGGGACAAGGTCGCCAGCGTGGTCAACGCGACCGTGGGCGCGAACCTGATCGAGGCGCCCGAGAGGTTCGAGATCACGGACGACTGGAGCGCGGCGGACTACATCTGGGACGGGCCGACCGACGCGAAGGACGTGCGTGTGTACGCCGCCGAGGCGACCACCGACCACCAGTCCAGCGTCGCGGACATCGTCAACGACGGCCAGGACGTGACCGAGCACTTCGACATCACCATCGACGGCACCAAGGCGACCGCCAGCGCGAAGAAGGAGTACCGCGAGACCCTGAAGGGCCTGGACAAGCCCCTCCAGGTCACCCTGCTCCTGCCCGGCGAGATCAACTTCGCCAACGGTGGAGGCGCCGCCCAGGTGCGCGAGGACTTCGGCAAGCAGGCGGGCGACGAGCTGACGTTCTGCGCCGCTCCCGACGCGTCCGGCAATCCGACGGATCCGACGTTGACGAACAAGGGTTCGCAGACCGTGAACGATCACACCGCGCCGACGAACGAGCCTTGGATCTGCGGTTATGTGCCGCCGGTCGTCAAGGATGTGATCGGTGAGGCCAGCGAGGGCGGCGACCAGTCCAGCGTGGACGGCATGGTCGTCCATCCGGGTCAGAAGGTCGAGTACCAGCTGACCACGCAGCCGAACCTGCCCGGTGATCTCGCCTACGGCGTCAGCAAGGTCGTGTTCACCGACTCGTACGATCAGTGGCTGTCTCCGGACAAGCAGACCGTCGAGATGATGGACCTGTCCACGGGCCGGGTCGTGCCGAAGTCGAAGTATTCGACCGAATGGGACGAGGAGAACCACCTGTTCCGCCTGACCGTGACCGACGGCGAGCTGATCGGCCAGTGGCGTGCGGGCGGCAGCCCGCGCCTCCAGGTGCGTTTCGAGGGCACCGTGGCGAATGACGCGCCCACCGACCACAAGGTCAACAACAAGTGGGTCCTCACGCTCAACAACAGTCTGACCCCGTCGAACGAGGTGTTCAACATCCCGCCCGACTTCAACCCGAGCAAGGAGGACAACCAGAGCGAGGCGCAGGGCGACCCGACCGTGTCGATCGACGACAAGACCCTCCTGCTGGGCGATACCGGCAACTACGTGATCAACCTTGATCTGATGCAGAAGGATCAGGCGTACGACGTGTGGCGTGCTGGCATCACCGACGACTACGACGACGCGTATCTGGAGATCCTCGCCGCCGACATCGAGGTGATCGCCGACGACGGCCAGGACGTTACCGATCGGTTCAACGTCGCCATCCAGGACGGCGTCGCCTACGTGTACGCGAAGACCGTGGACACCCAGGTGCCGGCGACCGGCGAGACCGTGCCCGGCGACCCGCAGCCGACCGATCTGAAGGCGTACGCGGAGCTGTCGGCCGACGATCATGATCCGCTCACGGATCCGGCGATCGACCAGACGCTGCTCGGCCACACCTATCAGGTGATCCTCCCGTACACGGTGATCAAGGTGGACGACGGCTACGTGGTCGAGAACACGGCCACCCAGGTCGTCAACGACACGCGCAAGGACACCAACATGGTGTCGAACCCGTTGAAGCCGATCAACCCCGTCAAGGACGTGACCGTCGAGGTCGGCGGCGACAGCGCGAACGGCCAGTCGATCTACCTCGGCTCCACGTTCCTCTACCAGCTGGATTCGAGCATCCTGCCGGCCGACCGCGCCTATCCGACGGTCGAGGAGTGGGGCATCGACGACCAGCTGGATCCGAAGGTCGACGTGCTGACCGGCCAGTGGGCCGTGTACGCGACCCGCGACCTGTACAAGGATGGCGAGATCCTCGCCAAGCAGGGCCAGCGCATCGCCGGCAGCGGTTTCGATTCGTCGAATCTCGGCGGCGACATGTTCACCGCCACCCTGGATCCGGCGACCGGCAAGGTCGTGATCGACAGCACCGAACTGTACCGCCAGCTCGTGTCCGCGGACACCCAGCATGAGCAGGGGTGGCGCGCCTACATCCAGTGCAAGCGCGCCATGGTCACCGACCGTCACGAGAATGTGTTCACCGAACGCTACAACGGCAAGGAGATCGTATCCAACGTCGTGTGGACGAAGACCCCGGACATGACCCCGAGCCTGAAGATCGAGAAGTGGGACGAGAAGTCCGGCTTCCCGAAGGGCGACCGCGACACCCCGGAGGAGGCGCTCAAGGGCGCCAAGGACGGCGACGTGATCGTGTTCACCATCACCAACACGTCGAAGACCGATCCGGACACCGGCGAGGGCGCCTGGTTCAAGGCGTCCGACCTGGAGCTGACCGATGAGACCATCGTCGGCGACGGCAAGGTCACCGACCTGACGTATCCGGACGATTGGGACACGCTGATCCTCAAGCCCGGCGACTCGGTCGACGTCAAGGGCACGCTCACCGGGTTCACCACCGAGAACCACACGGATCGCGCCCAGGTCACCGGCACGCCGCTCGTGGAATGCCCCGTCACCGACGACGACCCGTTCGGCGACGGACAGTCCGACGGGGAGAAGCCCGAGACCGTGGAAGTCGACGGCAAGACCCTGTGCAAGGACACGAAGGTCGACTCGAACACGGATGACTGGAACGCGACCAGCGGTCTGGCCTCCACCGGCAGCACGGTCCTCGTGATCGCCGGGGCCATGATCCTGCTCACCGCGGGCGGCGTCACGCTGTTCGCCCTGCGTCGTCGCACCACTCCGGCGCACTCCGACCGCTGATTCCGACACTCCCGTCGGAACCGGTAGGGATGCCGCCCGACCCCGGTCGGGCGGCATCCCCATACCCAATCACCACCATGAAAGTGAGGTTTGCCGCCGTGCCGCCAATTCTCATCGCCGGTTTGTTGCGGTACCGGTCACGTCGATTGACCGGATTGCATGCGGCGTAGTTCCGGCCTGTGCGCGTCAAGGGGTCGGCATCCTTTGCAGGGTGTCGTTCCCCTTTTCTTGTCCTTGGACAAGCGCACAATTAGTCGAACAATTGTTCGATTTTGGATGGAGGTCGGGGCATGAACAGGCAAGCGCGACCCTATGGGAGGATCATGCGGATTCGGCGTTGGCGGCGTCCCTTATCGCCGCGGCGTCTGCCGGTCATGCTGGAGAGCGTGCGCGCCGGTTTTCCGAGCGTCGCCCAGGATTACGCGTCCGACGATCTGAGCTTGGACGAGCATCTGATCGATCACCCCGATACCACGTTCCTCGTGCGCGTGGCCGGGGACAGCATGATCGGGGCGGGTATCTTCGACAACGATCTGCTGATCGTGGACCGAAGCCTGGAACCGGTGGACGGTGACGTGGTCGTCGCCGTCTTGGACGGAGAATTGACCGTCAAACGACTCGCCCATGATCGGCATGGCGCCTTCCTGCACGCGGAGAACCCGAAATATCCGGACATTCGCCCCGCAAGCATGGGCGAGAACCTGATCTGGGGTGTGGTCACGGGCAGCTTCCACGCGCAACGCGGCCGGCGGGGCCTGTGATGAATCGGCATGTGCTCGCCGACGCGGACAGCTTCTACGCGTCCTGCGAACGCGTCTTCCACCCCAAGCTGACGGGCCGGCCGATCGTGGTCCTGTCCAACAACGACGGATGCGTGGTCGCGCGCAGCCGCGAAGCCAAACGACTCGGCATCCCCGAAGGCGAACCCTGGTTCAAAATCCGCGAACAGGCGGAACGACAAGGCGTGGTCGCATGCAGTTCGAACTACGAGCTGTACGCCAGCCTGTCCCGTCGCATGATGCACGTCATGGACCGGCATCTACCCAACCGTGTCGCCTACAGCATCGACGAGGCATTCCTCGACGCTCCCACCAGCCCGCGACACGTCCGCCCCGCACTGGAGGCGATGCGCCGTGACATCCTCAAAGGGGTCGGCATCCCCGTCACCGTCACCGCCGCCCCGACCCGCACCCTGGCCAAACTGCTCAGCCACTGGGTGAAACACCATCCCAGCCTGAACGGCATCGCGGCATGGGATGAGCTGACCCTTTCGCAACGGGACATGATCCTTGACGCCACGCCCGTCGAAGACATATGGGGAGTCGGACGGCGCACCACGCCCAGGCTCAACGCCATGAACATCACCACCGCGCAACGACTCCGGAACACGGACCCCACGCTGATCCGCCGCCGGTTCGGTGTCAACCTCGCGCGCACGATCCTCGAACTGAACGGCACGGACTGCATCAGCCTGGACGGGACGGACGCGATCGACGGGCGACGCGACCAGATTCTTTGCAGCCGCATGTTCGGCCATCCCGTCACCGATCGGGATAGTCTGCTTGCCGCGCTCGACGTGTACGCGCAGCAGGCCGCCGTCCGGCTCCGTCGCCAACACGCTCTGACCCGACTGGTCGGCGCGTTCGCCGCCACCAGCCCCTTCCACGACAACTACCGGAGCGTCCGGGCGTGGGCGCGCCCCGAGGATCCGACCGACGATCCGATTATGATCATTCGCACGGTGAACGAGGCGTTGCGCCCGCGCCTGAACGACGGTGTCCGTTGGGTGCGGGGCGGCATCCTGCTCACCGACCTGACCGACCGGAACGCCTACCACACGTTCGCCGGGCTTGATCCCACTTTGGATCACGGTCTCGCCGGCACGCTCGACCGGATCAACCATAAATACGGGATCATGCACGCCGGGGTCGGTTACGCGGGCATTCGCGGCGCCGGACGGCACACCCTGGACACCGGCGCCGACTGGCGGACGCGACGCGAACGCCTGTCGAACCGGGGCACGACCCGGTGGGATGAACTCATAACGGTCAAAGCCGCGTAGAGGCGATCAGTAGTTGTCGTTCAGCCCGTTGTTCACGCTGTCGAGCATGTATTTGTAACGTCTCTCTTGGCTCCTGACGACTTCGGCGTCGATGGTGGGCCTGTATACGTCGAGGACGCTGTATTGGAACTCGTCGAGGTGTTCCAGATGTTTTTTCAGACCGGTGTTTCCGCCGAACCCGTCGTCTGCGTAGTCACGCCAACGCTGCCAGAGGTTGTCCTTGCCTGTCGCCGATCCCACATACTGCTTCCCGCATCCGGGGTGGAGACAGGTGATCAGGTACACGGCTTGCACGGAGCTCATGGCGTCGCGCCAGGCGGCGTATGTCAACGGATCGTTTATGATCTCGCAGAGCGTCGGACGGTCGAGACGCAATTCACCGAATCCCGGGAATGGCATCGGGGTCGGGTCGGATAATTCGATCACGGGGAAATCCTGCCTGCTGGCCGGGCGTTCCCAGTTGATTGCATTGCATGTCCAATCCACTGCTAACCTATCCACGTACTCCGAGAGCAGTTCCGAATCCCTGAGATCGTACCAGACATCTCCGTCGTGAGGTCCCGCTTCTTCGGGGAGCCCAATGGGCCTGTCCGGTGCGGGGATGATTCCGTGGTTCTCGTATACCGCCGCGAGACGGCTTCCATTCCCTCTTCCATGCGGCGTGAAGATCAGCCACAGATCGGCGACGTTTTTGCTCTCCGTCGGGGGCTGGATGCATGTGTATTCGCGTAGCATGCCGATTCGCTGGCATTCCCAAAGACACGGTTTGTTGCTGTGGCGCAACAATAGGACTCTCCTTGGTTCCACTCCCTCGGCTCGAAGAATATCCGTGAGCGTAAACATGGCCGTCCTCCCAAATCCTTTCCGCTCCATCGCTGTGATTCAGTGAAATGGCTATTCTCAATCATATCGGCAATCCGTCGGCGCGCACCGTCTGGTTCAAGCCGAAAACCCGCCGCCGCGCATGAAGCGTGGCAATGGTTGATCCGTGTTCTTGTGCGATAACATATTCCTGCGTTCGACTCGTCTCTCTTCCCCCTTATTTTCCGGGTCGCGTGCGATGGTGGCCCCGAATCAAAGACGGGGCCACCTTTCATATTCTTTCGTGCTGGCTCTCCGGTTCGGGTTGTGGCATTCTGTCCGGCCAAGTATGGTTCCGGCGGCTTGATGATGGTGTTGTCCGTTTGTTCGTCCGGAGGTTTGTCATGGATTATGTCGATCGTTTGTATGGGTTTTTGGAGGCTTTGAAGGAGCGCGCGTATCAGCCCGGCGAGGATTCCGTGGCCGATTCGTTGCTGCTTCCCGCGTTGGCCGAGTTGTCCCGTCGTCCGGATCTGCGTGACGCGGTGTTGTGCAAGGCGATCAGCCCGTCGATGGATGGGCTGATGTTCCGTCAGGTGGCCACGCGCCTGGATCATCAGGGTACGGAGGAACGGAGTCGGGTGGATGCGGCCGCGTTGGCGTTCGTCGGCGAGCTGATCGGGAAGGCGTGGGATTCGCCCGCTTACGATACGAAACAGATCGTGCAGCGTACGTATCATCAGGATCTGCCCAAGCTGTTCGATCGTCTGGCGTCAAGGATCGTTCCGTCGAGGGATCAGTCCGGTGTCCGCGCGGTCGGCGCGTACGTGTCCTGGTTGCAGGGTGATGATGGGGCGTTGTTCCGCGGCTATCTGGATGCGCTGGCTCGTGTCCGCGAGCATGATCCGTGGGCGGAGAAGCTGGAGGCGGCGTATGCGGCCGGGGCGTATCCGGCGTGGCTGGAGCGTGAGACGGCCGAGATGGAGCGTGCCGGGGCCGTGAACGCGGCGACGCTTATGGACGATGCGCCCTCGCCGGTGCTGCGTTCCGTGTGAGGCCGATTGTGCAGGCTCCTTTGCTGCAACCCACCCAGCGTTGGTGGGATGACGAGGGTTCCGAACCGCCTGTCGTGGATGGCGAGCCGTCGGCTCCCCCGACAGCGGTCGCCCACATTGACTTGACGGCTGCGCCGGGGGATGCGGACTCTTCGGCGGATGCCGTGCCGTTTTTGGATGCGGTCGCGGATCCCGATCCCGATGATGGTCCCGTGCGTGTTTCGGCGTCGCGTGTGCCGTGGCGTGCGTTGGCTGTGGTCGGCGTGTGTGTCGGGCTTGCCGTGGCCGGAGTGGGTGGTGTGGTCGCGTATCGCGCGTACCGGACTACCCGTCTGGCGTCGTTGCGTGAGTCATGTGTGACGGCGGTGGACGCGCAGTCGACCGCTTGGAAGGGATTGGAGGGGTCTCTTTCGGAGGCGCGTGATCTGTTGGAGACGGTCGATGCGGATGATGTGACGGATGTCTCCACGATCGCCGATCTGTCCGATCTGATCGATGGCGCCCCCTCCTCTCCCGATGCCGAGGTGTGCGCCGTGGACGCGGAGACCGGTCTGACCGCGGCGGTCAGTCGCGCCGAGTCCCAGACGCAAGCCTATGACGCGTACGCGGAAAAGCTCGCCGAGGCCGTCGACGGGGTCGTCGCTTCCCGTGACGGGAAGGTCTTGGATGATGCACGCAAGGCGTTGGACGAGGTGATCGACAAGGGTGGGAACCTGTTGGAATCATCCAAGGGCATGGTCAAGGACGGGAAGACGCGCGACGCGTTGTCCGACGCGTTGGACCGGGCGCGCGACCTCGATTCCTCCGATGATCCGGAGGAGCTGGACGAGGCCCGCACGCGGATCAAGGACGCCATGGATGATGTGACGGCCAGCGTCAAGGCCAAGGAGGCGGAGGAGGCCACGGCAGCTGCGGCCCAGCAGGCGCAGTCCCAGTCGCAGCAGTCGTACGCGCCTTCCCAGTCATATACGCCGTCACCGTCGTATGGCGGGGGTTCCTCCTATACGCCTTCGTACACCCCGTCCTACGGGGGTGGCTCGTCGGGTGGTTCCTCGTCGGGTTCCTCGCCGTCGTGGTCGGTGCCGGATGCGGATACGGGCGGTGGTTTCGGTGACGTGGATCCGAGTCTGTGATGGAAAGGAAGTGCCATGGGTGATGCTTCATCGTGTGTGACCGGCTTGCTGCCGGTGTTCGACGCTCCCGCGACGCGTCGTGTGTGGCTTGTCGCCGCGCATGGCGGGGCCGGGTGCAGCACGATTTATCGGAGTGCTCCGGAGTTGTATGCGGATGCGGGGCGTGCTTTCCCCGTGCCGGTTGATGGTTCCGATCCGGTGTTCGTGTTGTGCGCGATGGGCTCCTGTCAGGGGTTGGAGTCGTTGCGTCGGCTGCTTTCGGAATGGGATCGGGGTCTGTTGCCGGGTGTGCTGGCGGGTGTGGCCGTGACCGATTGCATGCCGCGCATGCCGCGGTCTCTGGTGCGTGGCGGCTTGCAGGTGTGTTCGCCGGCGCCCTGCCGGTGGCGTCTGCCGTACATCGCGTCGTTGCCGGTGGAGGGGTTCCCGGACCGGTGGCCTTTCGCGTATCGGCGTATGGCGTCCCGGTTGGAGGGGTTGCCGGCTGTGGCAGGGTGTCCGGCCAAACCGGAGTCGTCCGGTCGGAGAATCGATGTGACGGATCCGAACGAATCATTGTTGGAGGTTGTTTCATGATCAATCAGCTTGTTTCCGTGGCGTATGGCGTTCTGTTGGCGGATAACCTGTCCGATCCGACCGCCTGTCTGCCCCCGGGGTTCAGTGGTCCGGTGACGACCGCGCTCGGCTGGGTGAAGGCTTTGGGTCTGGTGATCGGCCTGGTGTCGCTGATTCGTATCGGCGTGCATATCCTGCGCCAGCAGGGCGATGGCGTGCCGGATCGCGACGACACGATGGACAAGATCGTCAACTGGGTGGTCGGCATCCTGATCGCCTCGTTCGCGTTGAGCTTCATGGCCGCTTTGGGTCTGAACATCTCGACGAGCTGCTGAGGGACAAGGGGAGTATGGTCGTGTCGCGCTTCCGTCGCCTGCTGGCCGCTATCGCCGTTTCCGTTCTCGCCGTGTTGGGGTTGGCGTCCTGCGCCGGACCTGATTTCGGAGCGTTCACCGACGAGTTGAAGTTCGGTGACGAGACCGTGTCCGACGAGATGGTCGTCGACCGGATGACGATCCCGGACGGTGGTCTCGGTTCGCTGATCGGCCAGGACGAGATCGACTGGTGGACGACCCAGAAGCATCCCGTTCCCGGTTCGGTCGGGTTCGGCCAGGTGAACTACGCGCCGAACGAGGCGGAGGAGCTGATGCGTACCACCCCGTCGGCGCAGTGCACGGCGTTGAGCCACACGGTGCAGGAGGAGTCGTCGAGCCAGGGCGAGTGGGCGCTGGTCTCGTTGGATGATGGCAGCCAGGCGTGTGAGAAGACCAGGTCGCTGTCCTGGTTGGAGAAGACCTTGTGGTCGATGTATCAGACGCAGTCCGAGGCGACGATCGAATGGCTGTCGACCGACCGGAACACGCTGGTCGCCTCCGAGGCGGGCATGCAGGTGTTGAAGTCGAATGCGAGCCCGATGTATTCGCCTTGGTTCAAGGCGGTGCAACCGTATCTGAACGTGGCGCAGGGCGTGCTGGTCGTGTTCGCGGCGGTGAGCCTGATCGTTCTGGCGGGCCGTCTGGTGTGGAATCTGCGCGACGCGAACGCGGACACGCATCTGTTGGGCAAGTTCGGGTGGATCCTGGTCGGCTGCCTGTTGGGTTCGTCGTGCGCGTCGATCGCGTTGAGCTTCTTCACGACCTCAAGCACGGCCACGGACGGAACCACCACGCCCGCGTTGGAGTCGTGGACGCCGGGCAAGGGCACGGGCTTCTACGTGTCGGACTGGATTCGCATGCAGGTGGATCCGTTCATGCTGGTCGCCGTGGTCGTGGGCGTGCTGGCCGCGGGGTTCAAGCTGATCACCACGCAGGAGGGACGTGATCTGGTGCCGTTGGGCAAGGCGTTCACCTGGGCGATCGCGACGAGCGTGCTGCTCGCGGGAGGCGTGAACTTGTTCCAGAACACGGTGGACACATGGACCTCCGGCGTTTTGGACGCGGCTAGCGGGCTGATGAACGACGCGTGGGAGGCCAACAGTCTGGCGGCCAGCCAGTTCTTCGAACTGGGCGCGCCCATCGCCCTGTTGCTGTCGTTCATCGTGTGGATCGGCGGCGTGGTCGCGAAGGTGTTCACGTATCTGCGGGCCGGCCTGCTGCCGATCCTGGTGGGCGTGGCCCCGTTGTGGGCTGCGATGAGCTGGACGGAGCAGGGCAGGCAGGCGTTCGCGAAGACGATGGGATGGCTGATCGCGTTCCTGGCCTACAAGCCGGTGGCCGCGCTGGTCTTGGCCGCGGGGTCGGCGATCATGGCGTCCGGTTCCGGTGATTCCGAGGTCATCACCCTGGTGATGACGTTGAGCGTGATCCTGGTGCTGCCCGCCTTGGTGAAGCTGATCGTTCCGACGGTGCAGATGTCCGTCGGCGGCGGGGGCGGCGTGCTGCCGGCCATGCTCGGCATGGGCGCGGGCGCCGTCGTCTCCGGCGCGGCTCATGGCGCGGGTGCCGCCGGCCGTGGCCTCCTGCAAGGGGCACGCAAGGCGTTCGGCGGCGAGGGCGACGCCCCGAAGGGCGCGGCCGGCGGCGTGAAGGCCGCCGTCAACGCCGCGGGTGCGGCGGGGGCGGCGACCGGTCCAGCGTCGGCCGGCAATGCCCCTTCCGGTTCGTCGCAAAGCCCCGGCCGGACCGGATCCGTTTCGCCCGGCGCGTCCCCGGGCGGGGCGCCCGAAGGGGCCGGAGGCGATACGGGCGTTCTCCCGTCGACTCCCGCGCCCACGGGTGCCGACGGGGTCCCATCTCCCGCCGCACCCTCCGCGGTGTCGGCTTCCCCCGTCCCGTCCGGCCCGGGGTCCACGCCGTCCGGTTTCGGTTCCACGTCGGCCGGCGGCGCGAAGGGCGCGGCTCCCGCCCCCGCGGCGCGGGTCATGCAGCAGTCGTCCGATGACGGGGCTCCGGACGGGGCCGACCGTCACGCCGCCGTTCGTCGTCACGGAAAGAGGTTCTGAAAATGGCTTCAAGCACCACGTACGGGGATTGGATGCGTCGTATCCCCGGAGGATTGCGTAACATCGGCATGCCGTTGACGTTCGCGGGGTTTGGTGTCGCCCTGTTGAGCGTGTTCGTGCTGACCGCCAGCCCGGTCGCGGGCGTGGCCATCGCCGTTGTCGGGTTCGGTGTGATCGCGGTGCTCGCGGTCCGTGACCGTCAGCATCGCAACGTCGTCGACCGGGTGTCGGAGCGTGTGTCGTTCCGCCGGCAGGCGCGGACCGGGCGCGGACTGTACCGGGGAGGGTTCCTCGGTTTCACGGACGAGGGGTCGGCCGCGTTGCCGGGCGTGCTGTCCAAGGTGGGTCTGGTCGAGGCGGTCGACGGGTTGGGCAATCCGTTCTGTCTGGTCAGGCACGGCCGTACGGGCGAGTATGCGCTGCTGTTGCGCTGCCATCCTCAGGGCGCCGGCCTGGCGGACGATGACGTGGAGGACGCGTACGTGGCCTCGTGGGCCCGTCTGATGGAGTCCTTGGCGGTGGAGCAGGGCGTCACGCAGATGTCGGTGACGGTGGACACGTCCCCTGATTCCGGGATCCGGTTCCGCAGGGTGCTCGGCGAGCATCTGGTCGAGGACGCGCCCGAGCTCGCGTCGCGCGCGATGGCGCAGATCATGATGTTGTACGCGACCGGTGGGGCGAGGAACGACGTGACGGTCACGCTCACGTTCAAGTATCTGGATGCGCGCGGCAGGTATCTGGACGCGGAGGAGGCTGCGCGGCGGATCAGTCTGATGCTGCCGGACATCGAGTCGAAGCTGGCTGCGGCCGGTGGCGGTGACGCGCGCCCGTTGGACGCGGACCAGGTGGCCCGCATGGTGCGCGCCTGTTACGATCCGGACGCGCAGGAGGTGATCGAATCGTCGTCCGAGCCGCCGTATGTGGCATGGGAGGACGCGGGCCCGGTCGCCGCGGTCGCCGATTGGGATTGGTACCGGCATGATTCGGGGGTGAGCCGGACGTGGGAGATGTGCGATCCGCCGCGCAGCAACGTGACGAGTTCCACATTGAGCCGTCTGCTCGAACCGTTGCCGGACTGTGACCGCAAGCGCGTGACGATCGTGTTCCATATGCTCAGCCCGGACAGGACCACGTATCTGGCCGAGCAGAACCGTACGCGCGCCGCCGCCCAGGTGGGTCAGGAGAAGCGCGCGACCATGGGCAGCGTCACCCAGGTGGGCAAGGCGGACCGTCAGGCCGTCGAGATCAACAAGGGCGCGGTCATGGTGTTCTTCGGCCTGCTGGTGACTGTCACCGTGCGGGCCGGCGTCGACGAGGCGGTCCGTTTGGAGGCTGCGTGCCGCGCGGTGGAGTCCGCGGCGGGCGCCTCGAAGATCGATCTTCGTCCCTGCTACGGCGCCCAGGACACGGGGTTCGCCGCCTCGTTGCCCCTGGGTGTGAATCTTCAGACGTATGCGCCGCCGAGCCTGATGGGCTCTCTGCTTCGCTGACGGAAAAGGGGTGATGGTTGATGTTCGGGAAAACCAGGCGTGCGGATGTCCTCGAGGAGCCGGAGGAGGGTTTGGGTCCGTTGCGTGTGGCGCCAAGTATGGCGCGTCCGGTCCCCTCGTGGCGTGGCGTGCAGCGTCGCGGCGGCGGCTGGGCGGATCTGATGCCCACGGTGGACGAGTTCTTCGGCACGTCGACGCAGGTGTGCGGCGGGTTCTGGCCGTTCGGCACGGACATGGCGCTGCCGGTCGAGGGCGTGCCGGTGGGCCGGAGCATGATGACCGGCGCGGGCGTGTGCTGCGATCCGATCAGCTGGTTCAAGGCGGGGATCATCGAACAGCCGTCGATGTTCGTCATGGGCCTGCCGGCGATCGGTAAGTCCACGTTCGTGCGCCGTCAGGAATGGGGGTTGGCCGCCTTGGGGGTGAACGCGATCATCCCGGGCGATCTGAAACCGGATTACGCGGCGTTGACCCGTCTGCTGGGCGGTCAGGTGATCCGGTTGGGTTCCGGTTTGGGGTCGATCAACCCGATTGACCCGGGCGACGTGCATCAGGTCCTCAAACGGCTGTCCGGCCGGTTGCGTGACGATCTGCTGGCCGATTATCACGAGCGTCGCGCCGCCCTGCTGGAGGTGCTGCTGACGATCGCCAGGTCCGGTCGGGCGGATGCGGGACGCACGGTCAGCGACGTGGAGTCGAACGTGTTGTCGACCGCGTTGAAGCTCCTGTATGAGAGGACCAGGGATTGGCCGTGCCCGCCGGTGATCTCGGATCTGCGCGACCTGATCCGCGACGCGCCCCCGGAGGTGCGTGCGGCGGCCGTGTTCGACGATCCGGAGAACGATGACGCGGTCGCCATGGCGACGCGCGACCTGTTGGCGAGCCTGCACGGGTTGAGCAACCGGATTGGCCGGTTCGGTCGTCTGTTCAGCGAGCAGACCACGGAGGCGATCGATCTGACCCGTCCCGTGGATTTCGACATCAGCGCCCTCGCCCAGGGCGGGGACGATGTGGTCGCGGCCGTGCTGGCGGCGACCTGGTCGGCGGCGTTCGCGGCGAAGAACGCGCAGGACATGCTCGCCGAGGCGGGTTTGGCGCCGCGTCGCAACAACGTGATCATCATGGACGAGATGCACCGCGCGTTGCGCGCCAGCCCCCTGATGGTCGACCGTCTCGACCTGCTGACCCGGTTGAACCGGCAGTGGGGCGTGGGCCAGATCATGATCACGCACACGTTCGCCGACCTGCTGTGCCTGGGGACGGACGCGCAGAACGCGAAGGCGCGCGGCTTCGTCGAGAGGTCGAAGATCAAGGTGCTGGGCGCGTTGAGCCGGACCGAGGTGGACCGGTATCTGCGCGGCGAGTCCGGCCTGCCGATCTCGATGCGCGAGGAGGACCTGCTCGCCGACTGGGGTACGCCCACGAACTACGCGTCGGGCGCCTCGTTCAAGGGCGTCGGCAAGTTCCTGGTCAAGTTGGGCGGCCTGCCGGGCATCCCGATCGACGTGCAGATGTGCGAGCTGGAACGTTCCGGGTTCAACGATACCAACACCAAGTGGAGGTCATGATGGAGTCAACCCAGTCGACCGGCGAATGGCCAACCATCACCGAGGACGATGTGATGGACATGGAGTCGCGGATCTACGAGCGGATCCGGCCCCACGCCAGACCGGGAGGGTTCGAGCCCGGTTTGTTGGTCGTGAAGTTCCGGAACATGACCGACATCGCCCCGGTCTGCTATGTTCCCGCGGACGTGTTCGACCAGGCGTTCCAGGGAGAGCCGGAATGGGCGTCCGCGGCGTGGACGCTGTTGAACGCGAACCAGATGGCCGACGACATCGCCGACACGTATAATCGTGGCGGATTGTGGGCGTTGCGGGCGTGGATCATGGACGACGTGTCGCCCGACCCGGACGTCGCCTACGCGATGACGCCGCCGGCCGGCAGGTTTCCGACGCCCATGGACCGTCACTCCGGCATCACCCACCCTGTAAAGGAGATCATGATGAACCACGTTTCCGCCGATTTCATGCTTCGTCTCGAGGCCGCGGCGCAGTATCCCGAAGAGGAACCGGACCTGAACACGGTCATCACCGAAGCACGCGCCGACTACGCGCGCATGACCAGCTCCTCCGCGGGAGCGCAGATGGACGCGATCTGGAGGGATGCCGCCGCCTACAACTGGCTCACGCTCACCTCGGACCCGTTCAATGCGACGGAATGGGCGTCGGACAGTCGTCGTCTGGCGATCGTCTCTACCATGCTTGAGCATCATCGGGAGCCGATGGACATGATGATCTTGGGCACGACCCTGCTGCCGGACGAAAAGAGCCTGCAATGGATGCGTCGCACGCTTGCCGACGATGACGTCGATGCAGCCAAGTTCGATCGGATGCTGTCCATGGCGTTGGACGACGAGTACGCGTACGCCCCGGGCGATCATCTCCTCGCGCGCGACGTTCGCATCGCGATGAACGTTCTTGACCCGTTGGAGCAGAACGCGCCCACCGATGTCGCATGGCATATCTGCGCGATCAAGAGCGCGTTCCTGTTCGCCCAAGGCGATCATGCCGGCGCCATGGACCTGGCCCTTCAAGCGAAGGGTTATGATCCGTCCGACATGCTCGCCGCCGCGGTGACGGCGAGGCTGTCGGGCGGGGATCCCGCCGGCATGGCCGGCACGATGACGTTCGGCCCCAGCGGGCCCGTCCTGTAGTCAGTCGAATTGTGGCGGATTGTCCGGCCAGACGACGGTTTCCCGGCGGCATGATGGTGTCCAGGCCGGTCGAAGGACGCCCGGCCGGAAAGGAAACGATCATGCCGCAGACACAGCAGGTCATGCGAGGCAACCTCGCCGCCAACCCGAAGTTCTGGCCCACCCGCGCCGCCGAGGACGGGTCCCGTCGCAGCTCCTATCTCGAGGCCATCGTCTATCGGAACGTTCCCGAGCGTGACGAGACCGGCGCGATCCGTCATGACGAGGCAGGGAACGTGGTTTACCGTGAGCCCGAGAAGGCGACGGTGAAGTTCTACGGCCGTACCGCCGAGATCCTTCATGAACTCGACTTCCGCCAGGGCGATCCGGTCGTGGCGACCGGCAGGCTCGGCCAGCCCGACGCGTTCATCAGCCAGCGGGACGGTCAGGCTTACGCGCGCACCGTCATCAATGGGGAGACGATGCAGATCGACGCGATCCGCGAGGCGCAGCGCAACAGCGCGGCCGCGGCCGCGAACGAGTCCACGATGACGGACACGGCCACGGCGTCAGCGGACGTGACGATGGACGATCCGTGGAACAACCCGCAGGGTCCGGTCCTGTGATATTTGTTCCGCGTCCCGACGGCTTGCAGGGGCCGTTGGGACGCGGCGTGGAAGGTGGGGTGAATGGTCGATCCGAAACTTGAGACCAACCGGGTCAGGGATCTGGGAGGCACGGTCCGTCCCAGCAGCAAATGGATGCTGATTGGCCTTGGCGTGGCCGGCGTGTGCCTGTTCGCGTTCGCGTTGGCGTGCGATCTGATGACCGACTGGCCGTTCGAGTTCCTGGCCCTGCTGTATGTACTGTCCGGCCAGTGGGCGTTGACGGGCGTGCAGTGGCTGGTGTGTCTGGTGGCCGTGGTGCTCGCTTTGGTGGCCGTGGCCGGCGTGTGGGCCGGCGTCCGGCGGCTGGCTTCGTCCTCGGCGTCGGGCGGGGGCCGGCATCGCACCAGGGTCGACTCGTATGCGTCGGCGATGGGGTACGGTCATGCGGTCGAGAAGGTGACGCGAGAGCGGGCCGAGCGGATGGCCGGCCGTCTCGTCGTCGATTACGACCGGACGCTGATGGCCCCGGGGTATCCGCTCGGGTTGAACCTGATGGACGGCACCCCGATGTACACGTCGTGGGAGGATATGGCGATCGTGTTGGCCGGCCCGAGGTCGGGCAAGTCGTTGTGCTACGCGATTCCGGCCGTCCTGTCGGCGCCGGGGGCGTGTCTGGCGACCTCGAACAAGGGCGACATCTATGACGTGACCGCGCCGGTGCGTCGCCTGAACCATCCCGACGGGCGGATCTGGGTGTTCGACCCGGAGGGGATCGTGGATCCGAACCGCGACCGTGTGCCGTGGGTGTGGGATCTGATCGCGAGCATCAAACGGTACGAGGATGCCAAGAGGATCGCCGACTGCTGGCGGTACGCGTCCGGGCAGACCGATTCGGGCGACAACGAGTATTTCACCGGCACGGCCGCACGCCAGTTGGCCGACTATCTGTTCGCCGCCCATCTGGTCGGGCGGACGGTGCGTGACGTGTTCAACTGGGCGTCCGACCAGCGTGACTCCACGCCGGCCGATATCCTGAGCCGGTTCCCGCGTTATCGCGAGATCGCCAACCGTGTCAGCGGCGTGATCGGCTTGGTCCCGGAAACACGTTCGGGCGTGTTCGGCTCGTTGCAGACCATGGTTGCGTTCCTCGCGAATCCGGAGATTGTCGACTGGATCGAACCACGCGACGATGACGGACAGCCCGGAGGCCGTCCCCTGTTCGACCCGCACGCGTTCGTCACCAGCCAGGACACGCTCTACCTGTTGAGCGCGAAGGGTAGGCCGTCGACCGCGTTGACCGCGAGTCTGACCGCGGTCGTCGCGTTCAGCGCGTATGAGCGCGCCCAGAGCGAGTTCACCGACAACAATCGTCGCCTGCCCGTCCCTCTGTGCTGCGTGCTGGACGAGGCCGCCAACATCTGCCGTTGGCCCGAGCTCTCCGATGTGTACAGCTATTTCGGCTCGGCGGGGATCCCGATCATGACGATCTGGCAGAACCCCGACCAGGGCAAGGCCGCGTTCGGCGAGACCGATTTCGGTTCGCTGTTCAACAACGCGAACATCACCGTGTATCTGGGCGGCATCAAGGACGCGAGGTTTTTGGGCGAGATCAGCCAGCTCGTCGGCCAACGCGACGTCGTCAGGAGCAACGTGACTGTCGACGCGCGGGGCTCGCGGTCCGTGAACCGCACCATCCAGCAGGAGGACATCCTGTCGGTGTCCCGTCTGGCGGAATGGCCCATCGGACGTGCGCTGGTCCTCGCCTCGCAGTCCCGAGCCCAGATCGTGGCCACGCTCCCGTGGAACGAGAACCGGACATGGACCGACGCGTTGGCCAAGGCGAAGAAAGACCTGAAGCAGGGAAAGGCGGCATGACATGCCATTGATCGCAACGCAATCCCGTCCCGGCATGGCCGGCGACGTTTCCGACGAGTCCGCCGGGGAGACCGTGTCCCGCGCGGTACGCGCCGCGAGGGACCTGCTCGCCACATTGGCCGGCAGCACGGAGGGCGTCAGCCTGGTCAGCATCCTGACCCAGGCGGTCCTCGAGAACCGCGGCGCCATCCCCGTCAAAACCGATACGGCGTCGGACGACGTCAAGGATCCCGTCCCGACGTCGACGGAGGAGCCGGTCCTAGGACAGGCCGTCGTGCCCGGAACGGTTCCCGGGGATCCCGACGACGAACAGGATGGCGACGTGGAATCCGATCCGCCCGCCGAAGCGGATACGGAACCGTCCGGGGATGACGATCCCGACGGGCTGTTGGCGGGCTTCCCCGGCGAGAGGGACGATACGGCATCCCGGCGGGAGGAGGAAGACGATCCGGTTGTTCCCGACATACCAGCGTCTCCGCGCGCACGGCTCATACCGCGTCGACGGGAGCCCCTGCGCCCCGCCATGGATCCGGAGACGGACGAGGACTACGACATGCAGTTCGGCATGCGCGTGCCCATGTCGGACACGTATTATCCGAACCTGCCCGCGTTCGTGGAATGCTTCCTCGCGAACGTGTTCCCGTATCATCAGTCGGCCGTCACCAGTTTCAAATGGGTGTCGGACTGGTGGAGGTATCCGGCGCTCGTGTTCCCGTTGGACGCGATCTGGCGAGCCTATGAGGTCGCGCGCAAAAGCCCCGGCCAGATGATGATCTGGTACATCCAGGCGTCCTCGATGCTTGACCGCGTGTTCGACAAGGACCGGGGCATCGTGGCCAGCCTCGACGCGGCCATGGAGCTCACGTCGAGCGGCGACCCGCTGCCGTGCAAGCGGCCGAACAAGGCGTGGCGCGCCGGCATCGTCGACCGTCTGTCCGTACCCCGCCCCGAGAAGACCCGCTCCCATGGGAGCCTACCGACCGATAAGGAGGAGTGATCATGGCACAGGACGTCGAAGACGGTCTCGACCAGATGATGATCCAATTGTGGCAGAACACGGCTCAAAGCCTGCGGCAGCTGCACAACGACCTGAAGCAGGAGGTGCACGCCGCCCGACGGGACCATCGCATGCAGGTCACGCGGATGAACCAGGCCAAAGCCCAGGAGCAGGCGAGATTGAGGCAGTGGGAGCGCGCCAACCGGACCCGGTTGAACGACGGGTTCGAGCAGGCGCTCAAGGCCACGGTCCTCAATCCGGCCTTCCTCCAGGAGCCGAGGCCGTCGGACATCGACCTGTTGAAATCGTGGAGCATCACCGACTGGCTCAACGAGAACGGCGACCCCGGTTTCAGCGCCGATCTGGCGCGCGCACGGAGGATCCTGCGCGACGAATGGTCCATGCGCCACGGCACGAACATCGAGACGGAGGCCGACCGTCTGAGCAACAACATCAGCATCCATTACTGCCGGGATACCCCTGAATTCCAGGAGACGGTGCAATCGTTCCGCAAGGCCGGCATCGTGGTCGACCCGGTTTTCATGCCGGAGCACGCCTACCGACGTTCGTTCGGCGACGCGGCGACGTTCCATGTGGATTCGCGCATGACCGGCGAATGGGACGGATGGAACCGCGACAACATCATCCAGGCGATCCTGGTCAGCCCCCTGTCGGGCAACATCGGCGACGAGCTTGGCCAACGGGTCAGCATGCTGCGTGACATGAGACTGCCCGAGACGTCCGGCGCGGACAACACGGCCGTCGGCGACGAACCGTCCGCCGTCCGCGAGACCGGCGCGTTCGAGACGCAGCCGGCCGCGCCCGCACCGTCCACGGAATCCTCCCCGTCCAAGGCGTCCAGCGACGGCGGCGGGGATTTCACATCCTCCGTCATCCAAGAGGACGCCGCTCCCGACGCCTACGGGGCGGACGGCGACGAGCCCATGGATCTGACCGAACGCGAGGAATGGGCCGGCCCGGACATGTTCGGGGAACTGTCCCCGGACAGCGAGGTCGAAATGGCCGTCGCCTCCCCATCGATCGCCTCGTCCTCGCCGTTGCCCGGTCTGGAGGAGACCGACACGGTGACGACCGGCAGGAAACGGTGAACGACGGGTCGCATTGAGCACACCATTGGCGATGACGTGACTGTCACGGACGCGGCCGGTATGACACGTACGATTCGCATCGGCCATCTCGTCACACTCAATGAATCCAACGGAGTGCGTTCCCGTTTCCGCGTCGCCGCGGTCGCCGCGCCAAATCCCGACACCGGTACGCCCCAATGCCTGATTGACGACACCGCCGTCGATCACCCCATGGACCAGGCGACCTGGGCCAAATGGACGCGCCGTCCCGGCCCCGACGTTATCCGGCTTGAGCATCATTATTCGCTCATCAGAGTGGATCTACCTAGGTCTCAGGCAAGATTCGATGGATCTTCCCGTCATCTCGGATGGTGTGGCCCCGGGGATGAATTCTGGCCGGTCGATGACTGGGGTTCCGACTATCGCAATGATCCACCATGCAGCTGCAGCGCCGCTCCGAACGTCATCTCCTGCATTCCGGGAATACCCGACGACCCCGTGTCGCACGATTCGGGGTTGACGTTATGACCACACCGGCATCAGTATCACCTGATGCGTCGACGTCGTGCAGCGTCTGGTTCGCGGGCCGCTTCCGAGTAGGGAGCGGCCCCTTATTTTCTATGCCAATGGGCGGGCCCCGTACCCGGTTCCAGGCCCCGTGCCCAGGTCAAGGGTAAGCGTTTCGGGCCATTCGATCGGTTCGGTAAGCCCGTAACGGTCGAGCAGCCGGTCGAACTCGCGCAACGCCTCGGCCTCCGCCTGGCGGATTCTGTCGGCGTCCGTATGCTCCAGCCGGTCGGCGATCCGGAACGCCCGATCGATCAGCACGCTCATGTCGTGCGTGGTCAACCCTTCCAACCGGCGTTCGCGTCCCGCGTGCATGACGGGACGTCGGTTCTCCATGGCGGCCCGCCATTCCTGCACCGCGAGGTTCGAATCGTTCGGACCGTCGCCCCATGATTCTCGCAGTTCTTTCAGCCGCATGCCCGATCCCAAGGCGGTGGCGTTGACGCGTTCGGTCCAGCCGTCCGCGCTGCGCCAGGTGATCGTGTATCCGATCACCTGTTCCCGTCTGTCGAACGTTCCCTTGGCCACGCCCTTGCGTAGCCGGGGGTCGATGTTCAGGCCCTCGCGGCGCACGCGGCGGATGAACTCGTCCTCGCTTCTGGACGCGGCCGCGCACGCCCTGACGAGCCGTCCTATCGCGAGCTTGGGCATCGTGTCGGCCATGATTCCCGCCGTCAACCGGGTTCGATCGTCCGTGTCCAATTCCGTCCACGGCACGTACCCCGTATACTCCTGACGTGCTTTCCATTCGGCCCACTGGCGCCACTCGCGGTACGTGTAGCGGATATGGTCGCGATCCGTCATCGCGTCCAACGGGGTCAGTTCGGGACGTTCATGCTCCATGCGCCGGCACGCGTTCTGCGCGTGCCGGCGGTCGTTGTACGGGTTGATCCAGTCGTCGTCGCGGGCCAACTGGACCATGACGTGCACGTGATCATTCCCGTTCCGGGACAGGCCGTGCCTGACCGCCACCCATGTGGCGCCCTCGCCGTCCGCGTCGAGAATGTTCATCCGCTTGAGGTAGTCCGTGACGATGTCCGACCATTGCTGGTCGGTCAGGATCCCGTCCTCGGCGCGGAGCGACAGCGAGCAATGCCAGACCCGGTCCAGTCCATCCGCATGGTCGGGGTTGCGTTTCAGGCTGCGCCGGTCCGGCGGGCAGGCTCGTCCCTCGGCGAGAAGACGCCGGTACCGCTTGTCGAAAAGTTCGCCGAGTTCGCGGAACGATCGTTCCGGCGTTCCTTCGATGTCGAACGCGTCTATCATGTCGTCGCTGGCCGCGATCAGATGCTGGTTCCGATGCTCGTTATGCCGTCCCTTGCCGAACAGGTAACGCAATAGTCCGGCCGGGTTCGAACCTCGCGAGATTTTAGGGATCATGACGTCCATCATCAAGCCTTTCACGCAGGATTTGGCCGGACACATGGCTGATGAAGATGGTCGGAGGCTTGTATATACAATGTACTTCAAAGAAACGGAAGGAACCTGAGATGTCGATTACGCCTACCACATCATTGCGCATCGACCCGAGCTGAAGGAAGACGCTTTGAAAATCCTTGAACCCTTGGGGCTGAATCTTACCAGTGCGGTCGCCATTTTCCTCAGGGCTGTGGTCAGAGAGCAGGGGTTGCCAATTAAGCTGAAGATTCAGGCATCGGCTGGCGATCCAGGAACAAATTTGGAGCACTAATGGGCAACCTTACTTCAATCGATCTTTTTGCAGGAGCGGGCGGTTTGTCCGAAGGTCTCGAAGAGGCTGGTTTTCATGGTCTTTTCGCTTCCGAAATTGTCCCCCAGTATGCTGAGACATATAAACGTAATCATGTTAATGCGACTGTCAGTATTGAGGATATTCGTAAAACCGACCCTGATTCAATTCGCCAACAACTTGGGTTAGAGGTCGGCGAATTAGATTTGGTTGCAGGCGGCCCTCCGTGCCAAGGGTTTTCTATTAATGCTCCTGTACGATCTTCTGATGACCCTCGCAATCATCTGTTTAGAGAGTATCTGCGGTACGTGGATGCTTTCAAGCCTCGTGCAATTCTTATTGAGAATGTTCCCGGATTAGTTAGTTTTGAACATGGTGCGACACTGCATGCAATCCTTGATTCACTTGCTGATCTTGGATATGGAGCGGACGTTCATATTCTTGGTGCACCGTATTACGGTGTGCCTCAAATGAGATGGCGCACGATTATATTAGGATTGCGAGGCTCTGTTATTCCACAGAGCGCATGGCCAGATCCCGTACGACATGCCCCGATTAAGGCTAATTTCACTACCACATTTGATGGCCGACAGATTGTGAAAAGACCTAGCCCTGAAACAACGGCACCATTCACTACTATTCGTGATGCTATTGGAGATCTACCTCCGCTGGCGAATGGAGAAAAAGGTGAGCCGGTAAAGAATTATGCTTCTGCCCCTCAATGCGACTACCAACGTAATCTCCGTAGAGGTAGTGCGGGTGTCTGGAATCACGAAGCCGCGCAATTGTCCTCCATTAATATGGAGCGACTGAAGCACATTCGGGCCGGTGGCAACTGGACGGATATCCCCGAAGAACTTCTGCCCAAAGGTATGCGGCGTGCGCGAAAATCGGACCATACGAAACGTTATGGACGTCCTCGCTGGGACGATCTATCTTCAACCATACTCACTAAATGCGATCCTCACTGGGGTGCATTCTTCCATCCGGATCAAGACAGGGCTTTTACTGTTCGAGAAGCTGCTCGCATCCAATCTTTCCCGGATCACTACATTTTTACAGGCTCTCAAGCCGAGCAATTTGCCCAAGTGGGCAATGCTGTTCCCCCACTTTTGGCTGAAGCAGTTGGTCAATCATTGAAAGCAGTATTGGAGGTTAACCATGACAGGAACAATCTCTGAGTTTTTTGGATATCGGGCAACTGACCATACAGAAACCGCTCTGTTGGCAGCATCGAGAATGCAATGTCCTTTTTTGGGGAAAACTTGCGTCAAGCTCCTAGGGCGGACGACGGAACCTTCAGGGGCTTGCGCCGTCCGTCAGGTTACAAGCTCCGAATCGGTTATCTGCTGTCCTAATCGTCTTTATGCTGACGATTATCGTATTCTCGGAATTATTGCCGAACGCACTTTCAAACATCCGTATCGTTTATATAGCGGTCGCGTTGCGGTGGAGAAAGCCAAAGAAGAGGGTGGGGCCGTCGCTGTATTTGGACATGGTTGGGGCGGGGAACTCCGTCTTCCAAAAAGGCGAGGTACTGGCAATTACTTTGCCGATTGGGTGCTTGCGCATATTGACGGCGCCGGTAATCTTGTCGAGTTTACTTCCATTGAGGTGCAAACGATTGATACGACTGGCAACTACCAGGATTCCCGTAACGCACTTCTAAAAGCGGGGCGGCGGATCGAAAAGTCTACTGTTGGGCTTAATTGGGAAAACGTGAATAAAAGGATTCTTCCACAGATCATATATAAGGGGCAAGTCCTTCAGCGTGAAGAACTATGCAAATCAGGACTTTGGTTCGTCACTCCAACACCTGTGTACAACCGCATAATGGATAGGTTGGGCAGGAATGTAACTTTCGGATACCAACCGCAACCGGGAGCCATTCATTTTCTCCGGTATGATTATGATCCTCAGGCGAACCCCGTAGACGGGCAAGTGACTCCTCTTACCGTCATTGGAGATGATTGTTCGACTGTAGAAAAGGTGCAGGCCGCGTTTAATAATGTCGATCTTCCGGAACCAAACGTTTACGGAACTGCATTGAAACATGCTTTATTCGACTAACGGGTTTGGTCGTTCCCGCCGCCAAAACCACCTGCAAGGATCGATGGCGTCAGATCCCTACCAAGGTGGATCGCATGGACGGACGAACCAAATTCCTGGTGACCATGCAGCAGGGCAATTCTCCCCAACAATTAAGGGAGATGTGCGAGGATCATGTTCAGCTGATCGTTCCGAAGCAGTATATCGGGACCTATCCGCGTGAGTTCCAGCCGAATATTTGGACCGTTCGCCGTTTCATCGATTATGTGAAAACGGTCGTCTCGTGAAGTCACCGGTCGTAGGCCTGCCCTTGTTCCAATGAATCCATGGCGATAAGTGTTCTGTCCGCTTCCATCGCCGGGGAACGTTTCGGGACGGCCCATAGGAGGTACATGTCCTTCATGGGGTCCAGCCCGAAGCAATCGATCAAGTCCATCGCTTCCTGGAGTTGCAACCGGCGCATGTTGTGCTCGATGTTGAACAGCGTAGTCCGATTCCAGTTGTATCCGAGATCGTTCATCTTCGCAATGAGGTCATCGGTACTGAACCCGTGCTCTTCACGTAAGTTGCGGACGTTTTCTCCGAAATCATGTTCATTCTTTCTGATCATGCTGGATCGTTCTCCTCATTCGTCTGTTGCTGTCCTATGATGCGTGTGATTTCGTTGATCATGTCCTTGCAGCGGTCAAGGTCGTGGTGGCTGGTGGCGATGTCGTCCGGTGTGACTCTGATCTCCTGGTTGACCCTGTGGGCGATCTGGTTGATGTTGGTTCCGATGCGCCAAATCTCCTTGCGGACGCGTTTGAGTTCCGCGACCGTGGGTGTCTCCCGCTCCGTTTGTTCCTGTTGGATCGGTCCGTGGTTCTTCGCGATCAGGTCAGAAATCATCCGGGACACGGTCGTTCCGTACGCCCGCGCCGCCTGTTGGATCTGTTGTTTTTCCGTCTTGGTGACTCGGATGTAGATGCGTTGTTCGCGTCGTTCCTCCGATTTTTTTGCCCGTTTTTTCATCGTGTTCCTCATGGCTTGTTTTCGGACCCATGTGACAGTGGATGCTGTTTCCCTCGCCTTTGGCACTCGGGTGTTTCCGTCGGCTACCGCCGACGGGGGCAAGTTCGGTTTGTACGCACAAACCGTATAACTTGCTCCTTCGTGAATCTGCTTCGGCTAGGTTTAGGATTGTGCATTTCGCAGTGCTGCCCCCTAGGTTTAGGGCTGGGTTTAGCCCAAGTGCATTCCCGATATTGGTCCAGTTATCTGGCGTTGGCCTTGGCGGTGGTTTACGTGTAGTACCAGTCCGCATGCTTGCGCTGGTGTGCCCTCAATCTATTTCTTGCCGCAGCGCGTACAGTTTTCTTCGTGGTTCGCCGCCTTGATGCTGGCGAGCATTTCGCGGCATTCGAGTTCGAGTGTCCATGTTTTCGGACTGACCATGAGGTCGAATTCCGGGTCGGTGAGCGACGCGCCGATCAGTTCGCGTGCGAGCTCGGATCGTGACGCTTCCGCGCCGAGCGCGTACCGGGTGAACACGTCGTACATCGCCGGCGTCAGGCTCACGGCCAGCGAGTCCGTACGTGTTCCGCGCGCGTGTTCCGTGCGCGGCAGTCTCGGGATGTTGGCGAAATTGTAGTGTTCGCCCCGATACAGTTTGTCGGCGCTGTCCGGGCGCAGCAGGCAGCGCAGCGCGTGGGCGATCGTCACGTGCGCCTGCTCGCACTTGTCGCGGAATCGTTGCGCGGTTTCGTGATCGATTTCGATGGTGAACTGGTGTGCGTAGAACATGGTTTGTCTTCCTTTCCTTGGTGTTCGGTCGGGTAAGACAATCGTGCGTCCGTGCGCGCGTGTTTTGGCCGGACACCTCGCCGCTTCGGACGTGGCGTCCGTCCGGGTTCCGTTGCCGGGTTTCAGCGGTTTGCCGTGCGGCGTGCGGCGTGCTTGGGGTTGTCTCCGAAGTCGAACCGGCAGCCGTGCTCCGCGTCGGTTATGAGCGTCGCGTCGAACGGTTTCCCGGTTTTCGATGTGAAGCCTTTGAGCCGGACCCGTCCTTTGCCGAGCAGCGTTCTGACGTTCCCGTCGGTCAGTTTCCGGCCCGCGATCGTCGCGAAGAGCTTCCAGCCGCATCCCTCGATCAGCTGCCATGCGTCGTCGTCGGTCTGCCGGCTGCGGTTGGTGGAGCATTGCCACATTCTGCCGGTCTTCACGACGGGTTCGCCGCACCGCGGACAGGATCCGTATCCGGCGCCGCCGTCGGCTCCTTTCCCTCCGATCGCGGCGCCGGTGGTGTGCCGGGCTTCGCCCGGGATTATGCGTGCGAGATCGCGGAACCGTTGCATGACCTCGGCCGGGTCCTTCTCGCCGTGTTCGACGAGCGATAGTTCGTGTTCCATGCTCGCGGTCAGCTCGACGTCCTTCAATGTCGGGGAGACGATGTCGATGAGTTGCCGTCCGATCGTGGTGGATCTGAGCGTTCTCGCCTTTCGTTCGACGTATCCGGATCTGACGAGTTTCTCGATGATGTCGGCGCGCGTCGCGGGCGTGCCGATGCCGCCGCTGTGCGTGCTGTCGTCGTCGAGGGCCTGCTTGAGCGCGCGGTCGTCGACGAATCGCGAGGCGTGTTCCATCGCGTTGAGCAGCGTCGCTTCGGTGAACGGTTTGGGCGGCGTCGTGCGTCCCTCGACGATCCGTGTTTCCACGCCCGGCCGGAGCATGATCCCGGCCGTGAGGTTGACGGGGATGATGTTCGCGGTCTCGTCGTCCTCCTGCTCGTCGTCGGTTTCCGTCGTGATCTCGATCGCGCGCCAGCCGGGGCGTGTGATCTGATCGGATTTGGCCGTGAACCGTTCGCCGTCGCATTCGGCCTTGACCTCGGTCACGGCGTGCTCGCAGTCGTCGGCGACCGCCTCCCACATACGTCGGATGATGCGCGTGATGACCTTGCGTTCCGCGTCGTCGAGCTCCTCGAGCTTGTCCGCCGACATGCGTCCGGTCGGCAGGATCGCGGTGTGTCCGGCGACCTTGGAGTCGTCGACGGTCAGGTCGAGTCTCGGCGCGGCGGGACGACTGTCCGCGGGGATGAATCCGCTGCTGAGCCGGTCATTGCTGGTGAGGTTCCGGAGCGTGGAAAGGTCCTCGCCGGTGATGTACTGGCTGTCGGTGCGCGGGTAGGTCGCGAACTTCAGCTCGTACAGGTGTTGGAGCGCTTTCAGCGTCGCGGCGGCGGTCATGCCGTGCAGGCGGCTCATATCCTTCTGGAGTCCGGTCAGATCGTACAGTCGCGGCGGACGTTCACGGGTTTTCCGGCGCGACACGTCGCTGATCGCCAGACCGTTCCCGGTCACGTTCGCGTGCACGTTCTCCGCCTTGCGGCGGTCCGTGTACCGTTCGCTGGTCAGCCGCCATCCGCCCATGTCCGCGACCACGGTCCAGAACGGTTCCGGCCGGTGATCCGCGATCTTCCGGTCGCGTTCCACGATGATGGCGAGCGTGGGTGTCTGCACGCGTCCGATGGGAAGTCTCGCGTTGTGGATGAGACTGTACGCGCGGGTCGCGTTCATGCCGATCAGCCAGTCGGCCTTGGCCCGGATGTCCGCGGCCTGCGCCAGTCCCTCCCATTGGCTTTCGGGTTTCATGGTGTCGAACGCGTGCCGGATCGCGTCGGGTTCCAGACTCGCCACCCAGAGCCGCCAGGTGGGTTGGGTGGCGTGCGACTGTCGGATGATCCGCCGGAAGATCGCCTCTCCCTCGCGGTCCGGATCGCACGCGTTGACGATGGTCCGGGTTCCGGGGTTCGCGAGCAGTCGTTCGATGACATGGTATTGGCGGTCGGCGCCTTTGCCGGTGTTGACGTGCCATTCCCAGTCGTCGCCCGGGTCGATCGGCAACGTGTCAAGCGACCATTTCCCCCACTCGTGGTCGTCGTATTCCTGTGGTGTGGCGAGGTCGACGAGGTGTCCCTGCGCCCAGGTGACGATGCTGTCCGCTTCGGGCGCTTCGATCCATCCGTCGCGTGTGCGGATCGTTCCGTTCAATGCCTGGGCGATCGCGGTTCCGACGGATTTCTTTTCGGCGATGATCAATCTCATGGTGCGTTCCTTCCTGTGCGTGAACATGATTGCGGGCCGATCCCTTTGGGGACCGGCCCGCGGTGAGGTTTCCCAGGGTTCAGGCGGCGAGTCCGAGCAGGGGCGCGAACACGGCGCAGACGCCGAAGATCATGAGTAATGCGAACACGGCGGCCGCGATGTAGGCGATGACTCCGATGACGGTTCGCGCCACCTCTCCGCCCGGGGTGTCGTTGAATGACGGCGCGAGCATGCGCCGGCCGATGATGCCGCACGCGAATCCCGCGATGCAGCAGACCACGATCAGGGGCAGCTGGAGGGCGCCGTTCAACCCGACCGCCCACTGCCATGCCGACTGCATCCATCCCGCGACCGTTTCGAGCAATGATTCCATTTTCTTCCTTCCCTTGTGGGTTGTGGTTGGACAAGACAATCGTGCGTCCGTGCGCGTGGGTTTTGGCCGGACACCTGACCACGGAAGATGGGCGGATCGTCCGGCCAAACACGGTTCCGGCGGCCTGATGATGGACGGGAAGGCATTGGACACAGAGTCTTAAGGAGAGTCAATGAGCAAGCGTGACGCACGACGTGCCATCACCGGTCTTTTCGCCGAACGCGACGAGGCGATCGCACAGTACGCGGAGAACTACCTGCGTCGGCAGGAGCTTCTTCGCGACGCCGAGGAGTGCGCCGCCAGGTCCAAAGGTCTGCGCGACAAGGCGATCGGTCTGGGTGCGCGGCCGCGTGACCTGAAGGCCGCCGAGGAGATGATCATGCGGAGTCTCGGCACGTCCGAGCTTGTCATGGATTCGTCCGACGGGCGGGATGAGGACGACACGGTTCCCGTGGTCCCCGATGTTCCGTCCGATGACGGCGATCGGCATGCCGAGCCGTGGAACGGCCAGCAGTCCGAAGGCGGCATGTGATGAGGCGGCCTGCGCTCTGGCCCCGTCCCGTGAGGGTGTTGTGCGTCCTGTTCGCGGTTCTGGCGGTGTGCGCGTTGGGCTCCCTGGCTCTCGGCCGTCATGTGTCGGACACTGATCAGGCCGGCGGGCGGGAGGATACCGTGCAGAAGACCGACGCCGGCCAGGACGGTTCCGATGCTTCGGACGAGTGGAACGGTTTGAAGGCCGCCGGCGTTCCCGTGCCCGGCGACTGGTCGCGGCAGACCGCGTATCGTCTGGTCGTCGAGGATGGTCAGGCGCGGTATCCCGTGGACGATTCCGAATCGTCGGTCGATCCGATCGACGGCATGGTCGGCCCGGTCGACGCCGCGCTGGCCACGCTCAACGCGTTGCTCGACCCGGACACGGATGATGAGACATGGGCCGCGCGCACCCTGGAACTGATCGAGCCCGACGCCGCCGGCAGTGAGCATCCGTTGTCGGACGCGCCGCGCTGGTGGTGGGCCGAACGCCGGTTCACGCCGGCCACGCTTTGCTCCGCCCCCGCCGACCCTTATGTGCAGGGCCAGTATCGCGGAGGGTGCACAAGCTCCGGCACCTGGGACGCCGCCGATCAGGAGGCCGTCGGCACGGCCAGCATGTACGCATCGGGCTCCACCGACTTCCCGCTGCCCGACGGCATACAGGTCGATTCGCTGACGAATCCGCAGGATGTGGCGAGCCGCGCATACGGCGTGGTCAGCATCCCCATGGACGACGGCATCTGGCACATCACGACGTATTGCCCCGCGTCCCTTGACGGTGTCGCCGTTGACTCCCAGGGCAACGAGCTGACCGATCTGGACGACGTGGACGAGGCGTGGACGACCGCCGGGCTGACCGGGTTCGGCACCCGTCAGCGTCCTTGCGTGACCGTCGAGGTCGCCGTGGGCGGCCAGAAGCCGTTCTGGTGGTTCGGCGAATGAACGGGCGCGCGAGGAGAACGATGGTCCGCCGGGTCGCGGCCGTCGTCTGCATGGCGTGCGTGACGCTCGCCTCGGGATGCACGCCGCTCGGCGTGCTCGCCGTGTTGTCCGGGTGCAGACCGACGGACACGTCTCAATCCGGATCCGGGACGGTCGTCGACGCCTCCACCGCGTCGGGCGAATGGACCGGCCTTGTCGGCATGACCATGGGCCAGATCAAGAACAAGTGGCCGGAGCACGTCTCCTACTGCTCGAGCTACGATTACGGTTTCCAGTGCACCTGGTGGGCGTGTATGCGTCAGCGGAGTCTCGGCCACGAGGTCGGCCGCTACTGGGGCAACGGCAACCAGTGGGATTCCAGCGCCGGCGCCGCGGGCTGGGTGCAGGGCGCGCAGGCCGGAGGGATCGCGAGCTTCGAGGGCGGCGCCGTGTACGGCGGCGGGATCACCGCCAGCCCGATGTACGGTCACGTCGCCGTGATCGAACAGGTCGACGGGGACACGGTGCACATCACCGAGGGCGGCACCGGGTTCGGCAAGGTGCACACCACCACCATGTCCGCATCCCATCCGCCGGCCGGCGTCACCTATTGGCATCCCGCGGACGGCACGTCCACGGTCACGGTCTCCCACGAGCAGTCGTCGGACTCCACCGAGCCGTCGGACGGCAACGCCGTGTCGGCGCTGTGGACATGCGAGTCGGATACGGGCGACGTGATGGTCGACTACGAGGGCGACGGCGTGCACGCGACCCCCGCCGAGGCGCAGACGATCGCCAGGAAGATGATCGCCGGCGCCTACAAGGCGTGGGACAACGACACCGAATGGCAGGCTCTCGTGTGGATCTGGGAGCACGAAAGCGGCTGGCGGTGGGACGCGGAGAACCCGAGCAGCGGCGCGTACGGCATCCCCCAGGCGCTGCCGGCATCGAAACTCGCGTCCGCGGGCGATGACTGGAAGGACAACGCCGCCACACAGATCAAATGGGGCCTCGACTACATCGCGGACCGGTACGGCAGCCCCAGCAAGGCCAAAAAATTCTGGCTTTCCCACAACTGGTACTGACGACTGTTCTGGCGGGCGATCGCGAAGGGCATGATGTCCGGCCAGACCGTTGTCCTGCGGTCGGAGAATTGAATCGAAACCGCTTCTGGAAGGAGTTTCGTTGTGACTGTTTTCTTTGATGGGCCGCGCGCGGTGCGTATCACGATGAGGAATTGGGATGAGATCGATCCGGTCGTCCGTGAAGGAGGTGCATGATGGGTGTCGTTCTCTACGGTGATCGATTCGTCCCTTATGACGCGCCGGCGTTCCGCAGTCTTGCCTTGACCGAGGAGTGGCATTCACTGAGCAAGTTCTTTGATGAACTCGTCGGGAAATCCGCCGACCCGTTGTCGGGCAATCCGGTGATGGTCTCATGGCCGGACGGGTTGTGCGTGGCAAGGTCGTTCTGGATGCTGCGGGATCATCCGGATTCGCCGTTGCACGGCCTTGACATGCAACGAATCTGGGATGACAACGGTCGTCTGTTCTTCCGTGGCGACCGGGATGGCTCGAGCGTCGATCTCGAGGTTCGTCAACTCTCCGACAAGGGGGCTTCCTCTCCGCTCGTTCAGGATGTGCTGGAACGGGAGTGGAGCGGCGTGGCAGCGTATACGCCGAATGATCGAATGTTCAGCCGGTTGGAGGGTTTGTGGGAGGATCCAACGATTGTGATCCCTCCCAACTACGCGGATCTCACTCATCGCATCCCCGATCGTCCCGATCGTTCCGTCCCGTTGGATCCATCCGACCCGTTGAATATGTCCCTAGGCTCGTCGTCCTCGGCGGGGTGGGGATTGTAAAAACCGCAATACCGAAAAGGAGTTGTTATGAGCGACAGCGTTTCCCGTGAGGCTTCCGTTCTGGAGGAGGTCACCAGACTGTTGATCGGCGGGAAGGAGGCGCGACGATGAGCGACCGTCTTCTTGACGAGACCGCCGAACCGGTTCTTGACGCGTGGAAGACCGCCCTTTGGAACGGTACGTTCAGCGAGTATGTCGACGCGCTGATCGTCCCGTTGACCAAGAAGTGGCAGGATTTCATTGCGGGTGATGATCCCGTTTATTCCATGGACGGGGATCTGTCCGTCACCGTTCCCGTCCTGATGACGAATTTCCTGTCCTTCCGCGATCTGATGCTGGCCGCGTCCATCGATCCCGATCGGATCGACGCCGATTTCGTTCGCACGCAGGTCACGCGCCCGTCCTCACCGTCCTCGTGCAACGCTATGGAACGTGTTCTCGTGGAGAGTTACCACTCCCCGCTGACCGAGTCCGCGGAACGGCGTATCACCCGGGCGTCCCAGGCGTTCGAGGCGATGGGGAACCATGCCGAGGTCATCTCCTATAAGGCCATGCCGTACGCGTGCGCCGCGTATTTGGCCTGGTGGTCGTGCGATGGCGCGGCGGCTTTGAATCTCGGTCTGCGTTCGGCGTCCATCAATGATGAGATCACGTTGAACGACATCGTTCTCGGCGCGATCAAGGGTGCCGCGTATCCGCATCTGGTCGTCGACGGGATGGCCAGTGCCGCGTCCGATACCGCGGCGATGGCGCAGGGCGTGGATCCCGCCGATCCCACGGTGGTGTCCGGCATGGGTCCGTCCGCTCCGACGTTGTGACATCGGTCAGGGTGGTGATCATGGTTTCTTCTGGCAAGGAATCGCGTCATGCGATGAATCCCGCTTACCGCGGGTATCTGCTTTCCATGTTGGCGGGGTATCCCCAGGACGGAGCTGCGGCGTCGATCCGGCGTTTCATCGACTGGCTGGACGATCCCGACCGCGGGTGGAACGGTCGGGACCCCGCCCCCAGGCAGCCTTCCTGGGATGAGTACGGAGACGCGATGGGCTGTTACGCTCCGGGGGCTTTGGACGAGGAATGCATTCGCGACATGGGAGCGGATCCTTCCAGGATCCCGGATGTCGCCGGGCTGCTCGGGGATTGGGCCGCGCGTGTCTGGGATTCGGTTTCCGGTTCGGATGTTCTCGGCGACACGTTCGTCGAGGCTTTGGAGGTCCAGGGGATCCATGATCCCGAAACGGTCGCGTTGGACACCGCCGCGAACGCGGATCACACGGCTTCGGTCTCCTTGGATCCCGCGGATCCGTCGTGTCTTCTCGACGGTTCCGCTTCAATGACGGTTTTACGATAGAAGGGAAGTGCATTGATGACCGAGGTTGTTGTGTCCGCAACCCGCGCGGACGGGGCGTACGCGTGGCGTGTCCGCGACCCGTACACGGGTGTCACGGCTGATGATTTGGGCGACCGCTCGGAGGTCGCCGACCTGTTACGAGATTGGTTCGAGGACGATCTGAACACCAGGTTCGAGGATACGGGCGTCACGTTCGGCGCGCTGATCGACCAGCGGGAGACCGGCGACGACACCGTCGCCGTCGCGTTGGGGTTCGAGACGGAACGGTATTTCGTCCCGGACGTCCAAGTGTCGTCCCGGAGGATCGAGGTCGGTGAGGGATGCGATTGGGAGGATTGCCCGGAACCGGCTACGACGTCGTGGGATCGATGGTCGCCATGGAAGGTCCGGGACGACGTGCATGTGCCGACCATTCCGGAGGTCACGGACCGGTTCCGACGTCTCGACGATTCCCCGGAGGCTGTGGCGCACGGCGTTCCCCTGGGGTTCGACCCGTTTTACGCCGCACGCTTGTATCTGACTTTTCTGGGGCGTGAGTACGAGCGTCACGGCGCACGTATCACCGATGACGGGTGTCTGGCCGTGAACACGCTGGCGGATCGGCGGATCCTCACCGGCCTGTCCGATCTTGATTCGCGAACATGGGAGTCGTCGCATCGGCGGTTCATGGCGCAGGCGTCGTGGGAGAACCGATACAAGACCGCGATCACCGAGTTCTCGTATGACCGGTCATCGAAGCAGTGGTCCACGACGGATACGGAACGGACCTGGTCGGTCGGGAACACACGCGACCAGAAGGGAACGTTCGACGCGATCCTGTCCGTGATGCACCGCCGCCGGATCGACGGGTGGACGACCTCAAGGGATGAGCAGGGGAACGCCTATTTCCTCTGCCGGTGCGCGCTTGTGAACCGTCCCCTGTCGGCGCAGCAGGTCCGGGAGCGTATGGAGATCGCGGCCGCCGTCCAGGAACTGGATTCCGCGCGCGCCATGGATCCGTCCGACCCGTTGGCCATGAGCTTGGAATCCGCCGGCGAGGGCGGGTTCCATCTATAGGAGGTGCGTGTTGACCCGTGCGTGGCCTTGCGTGGACGTGGATGCGCGGTATGCGTCGCACTCCGTGCGATCGAGGTCGGGGCGTCGGTACGATCTGCTGACCGTGAGCATGCCTCCCGGCACCCGTCTTGACGGTGTGGATCTTTCCGGCTGGCGGTATACCTGCGGGATGACGCGTCGTCAGGTTTCGGATCTCGACGCGGGTTCGGCGGTGCGCGTGGGGTTTCCGCCGGACAGCCCGGTCGTTCTGTGGCGGGTCGACGGCCGGCGGCGTGAGGAGGTTCGCGTGTCCGACGCGAGGGACCTGTGCCGGGCGGTCAGGACCGCGCTCCGCTTGCAGGACGTCGCGGATGTGGTCGTGTGGGATCCGGGGATGAGCCGTCGTCTGGCCGGCATGGTGGACGGGGTTCCGCCTTCGCGTGAACGTCAGATCGTGCTGTCGTTCGCCGATCAAAAATTGCTGCTGTACACGCGAACATTGATGCCGATGCTGTCGCGGCTGGACGACGGTCTGAATGTCGGGGAACTTGTCGCGGTGGGGCGCGGGCCGGTCGTGCGCGCTCTTGACGGTTTGGACGGCTTGCGGGGCGGATTGAGCGATTGGGTCGAATGGCTGTCGGACACGCAATCATACGCGGGCGACGCCATGGGCGTGAGGTCCGATCCTTACGGGCGTCGTGCTGGCGACGCGTCGGCGCGCACCGCAGGCGGGCTTCGGTACGATCCGCTGTCGAACGACTTGTCCGTGATCGTCCCGCATACGATGGTCCCGTCCGGGCGCGGTTTGGGGGTGTGAACGGGCGGATTGTCCGGCCAAGCATGGTTCCGGCGGCTTGATGATGGGAGACGATCCCATCATCGACTGTTGGAAGGAGTGGTCATGGACGACGATAGGCCCCGCATCAGCGTATACATCGCGAATCTCGGCCGGTACAACGAGGGCTTGCTCCAGGGCGGCTGGCTGGATCTGCCGGTCAGTGGTGTAGAGCTTTCCCGGTTCCTGAAGGACACGGTCGGTCTTGACGGCCGACGGTACGAGGAGTACGCGATTCATGACGCGGAGAACAATCTCGGTCTGCGTATCGAAGAGTATGAGGATCTGGCCGACCTGAATCTGTTCGCCGGCGTTCTGGGCAAGGCGTACGAGCATGATCCGCTGGTCGCGGAGAAGATCGTCGCCGCCGTCGCCGCCGACGAGAATCCCGGTTGGCTGGGATTGGCGAACTGGGCCATGCAGTCCGACGAGATTCCGTTCTACTCGTATGACGTTCCTTCCGATGTCAGCGTCGACAGTCTCGACGAACGCTACGCCTACACGCTCGTGAGCTCCGGTGCGGCCGGTGAATTGCAGACGCTTCTGGACGGCCCGTATGGCATGTATTTCGACCTCGAGGCGTGGGGGCGGGACGCCGCCATGGACGTGCACTTGTTCGAGAACGGGTATTACAACCCCCAGGAGGATATGCCGGACGCGGAATTGTATGATCGCAGGGAGTTGGAGGAGTACGCGGGGCTTGATGTCGATGACGCTCACCCGTTCCGTCTCGACTCCCTGCTCGAGGAGAACGAGTCGATCGCCGATTTCGCGCTCGTGGGGACGGGCACGAACTACGGGAGCCCGGTCTATCAGTGCATCATCGGAGAAGGTTCGACGGATATTTCCGCCGCTTTGGAGGATACGTTGAATAGGATCATCGCGGATCGTGCGATCGCCGGTTTGGATGACGAGGAGGAGGTCGTTCGGGAGACCATGGGCGCCGAGCTTTACGATGACGTGTCGGACGTGGGGTCGGGCAGCATCATCGACCGGGGTTACGTGCTGCCGGGGGCGATCGCCTCGTTCGAGAGGCGCAGCCCGTCCCCGACCAGTCTGGATCCGGCCGACCCGATGGGCATCGCCATGACCGGCGCAACGGCCGGCTTCACCTTGTAAGGGAAAGGAAGAGCATCATGACCATCTTCAATGACGCGCATCGCACCGTCGAGATCAGTATCAACACGTGGGACGAGAGCATCGGCCAATGGTCGGCGGACTGGTCGGAAGACTTCTACGATGCCGTCGCAAAGGAGGAGATGGCCGCGTTCGTCAACGACGAGTTCGACGACCCGGATCATGCCACGCGAGCCCGACGTGACGTGGCGTTGCGAGACCGGTTCAACCCGAGCCTGTCCAGACCGAGCAGCACCCGTCCGTCGAACGCGCTAGACTCGGAGCCAAGTCGCGCGGTTTTCTTCACTTTTTCGATCACACACCGAATAAAACCGCACGGCCCATACACACCCAAATGCGAAGAGCCGGCAAACCCACTTCGTTCTTTCAAATCAGTCGAGCTCCAGACCGTCGCCGTTCTTGTACGGACTTATCTTCTCATAGGCGGCAGCGAGGCCTAGTAGTATTCGCTCGCTGTCTTGTGCGCCGGTGAAGGAGAGTCCGATTGGCATGTTCTGACTGTCACGACCGGCGGGGACGCTGATTTCCGGCAGGTGCGCGCTGCTAGCCAGATAGGAGGCGGCGTATGGGTCGTCGCTGTCGCACTTGTAGGTGCTGTCCTTGGCGTCATGACGGACGCTGGCGACACAGCTCATGGTCGGGTAGACGAGAGCATCGACGTCGTTCTTGATCATGGTTTGTTCGACAGTGTTGGTGAGTGCCGGCATCTTCTCGTAGATAATCGATTGGACTTCGTCGCTCTTAAACTTGCCGGCGCTCTTCACGTTCGTCTCGTAGCCTTTGATTCGAGCAGGATTGACAGGAGTATTCGTGTCAGCCAGGGCTTTGCTCTTGTCTATCAGCTGTTGAACTGTCTTGGCCTTGCTTCGTCCGTCGTAGCGCATGTAGGTTTCATAGTCGGTGACGAATTCGGCGTCACCGACCGGTCCCATGATGCTGCTCCATAAGCCGGTGTAGGACTTGTCCAAGTTTATGTTGACCAGTGTCGCACCGGCCTTCTTCAACTCGTTTTGGGCTGCTTTGAAGGTCTCGTCCACTTCGCTGTTGCCGCCGTTGAACACGTTGACGATACCGAGCCTCGCTCCTTTCAATGAGGCTTGGGCTAGCGATTTCTCGTACTGGGTGTCCTGTGTAGCCTGCAACGTCGCCACATCACCCTCGTCAGGGCCGACAATTGCGTCGAGTACCAATGCCTGATCCTCGACAGTGTTGGTGATAGCTCCGGTCACATCGAAACTGTCCGACAGCGGAATTACCCCTGACCGGCTTGTCTGCCCGTAAGTGACACGCATTCCGACAGTACCGGTCACGGATGCCGGGCCGCGTACCGAGCCAGATGTATCGCTACCGAGACCGAATGGTGCGAATCCGGCCGCAACGGCTGCGGCGGTACCGCTACTGGAACCAGATGGGTCACGTTTCAGATTGTACGGATTCTTAGTCTGGCCTCCATAGGAACTATATCCCAGCCAACCGTAGGAGGCGGCCAGTTCGGACATATTGGTCTTAGCTAGAACGATGGCGCCTTGGTCAATCAGTTTCTGCACGACGGTTGCATTGCTGCGCGCCTTGTTGGTTTCCAAGACTTTCGACCCGGCAGTGGTGTTCATGCCTTCAACATCGATGTTTTCTTTGACTACGAATGGGATGCCGTAAAAAATGCTGTGTTGCGCATGGTCTTTGCGCCCACGGTCACTGAGATACGCCTGCCGCATCACATGTGGATTAATTTGCGTGATGGCATTGATTTCTGGACCGTTGTCATCATACTTGTTGATTCGGTCGAGATAGTAGGAGACAAGTTGTCGGCTGGTGGTTTCACCGGATTCCAGTGCTGCAGCAATCTGTTTGATGGTTTTGCCTTGTGGATTGAATTCCATGCTGGATATGTCGACCGTATTGGCTGATGCTCCGCATCCGGCCATCATCATACAAGCCACCAAAGCCGCGGCAATCGCTACCATCTTATTCCGTTGAGCCGTTCTGAACCTCATACCGTTCTCCTATCGGGGAATTGATTTGCAAGCCTGAAATTAGGCACAGCCTTTTGCTTCCTGATAACGTCGACGTTTCGGGGCGATTTCCGCCATTGCGAGGTGGTTAACGAGGACTGTCATTGACTTCATGACCGAGTCCATCAGGATAGGGGTGCATCCAGAACCTCTGGAAGTGAGCCCATTACGTTAGAGTTTCAGTGATTTTGCCATGGGCTGCTCTCTTGCAAGGAGAATATATGGAACTTAGAAAATGAGGCGCTGTTGCTGTTTTCGTGGGTGTCGGTTCGTTGTTGAGCCGTTGATTTCGTAAGCGTAAGGGGCGTTCCCGCGTATTCTGTTTTCCGACCAAAGAAATGAATCACGAAGAACGCCTGAGCAAAAGCTTATTCACCAGATTACTGAACGTCAAAGGCACGGTTGTAGAGGATGCGCGGATCACGGATTCGCTGCTACGTTCCGAACCCGTGCTCGAGATCCGGGTGCGCCCGCGCAGGGGCATGCTCCGATGCTCCCGCTGCGGAAGGAGGCTCCGCGGGTATGACCGCGGCGGCGGCGTGCGTCGATGGCGTGGCCAGGATTTCGGCTGCTGGCACGTCGAACTGGTCGCCGCCATGCCGCGGGTGGACTGCCCGAAGTGCGGCGTCGTGGTCGCCTCCGTGCCGTGGGCCGAGCCCGGCAGCCGGTTCACGCGCGACTTCGAGTCCGAGTGCGCGCGGCTGATGGGCGTAGCGGACCAGAAGACGGTCAGCGGTTTCCTTCATGTGTCGTGGAGGACCGCCGGCGACATCGCCCGCAGGGTCGCCGGACGACTGAAGGCCGCGATGCCCTCGCCGTTCGACGGCCTGCACGTGATCGGCGTGGACGAGACCAGCTACAGGAAGGGTCGCGCGTACCTGACCGTGGTCGTCGACCACGAGCGGCACCGGGTCATCTGGGCGCACGACGGATACGGCAGGGACGTGTTCGACCTGTTCTTCAAGGCGTTGACGCTCGAACAGCGCGCCTCCATCCGCATCGCCACCGGCGACGGGGCCCGCTGGATCGACTCGTGCATCGGCCAGTGGCGCCCGAACGCCGAGCGCGTGTTGGACGGCTTCCACATCGTCTCCTGGATGACCGACGCGCTCGACAAGGTCCGCAAACGCCTGTGGAACCAGGCGAGGCGCGATGGCGGCGAGAAGACCGTGAAGCGCATGCGCGGCGCCAAGTACGCGCTCCTGAAGAACCCGGACGACCTGACCAGCAAACAGAACGACGCGCTCGACGGCATCGGGAACACGGACCCCAAGGGCCAGCTCTACCGCGCATGGCAACTCAAGGAACTATTGAGGACCCTGCTCAAGCATCCGATCGAACAGGCCAAGGGTGAACTCAACCACTAGGTGTTCTGGGCCTCGCACAGCCACATCCCCGAGATCACGGAACTCGCCAAAACGATCCGGTGGCGCCGCCCCGACATCCTCAGGACCATCGAGCTGGGCTACTCCAACGCCAGACTCGAGGCGTTCAACAACAGGATCAAGGTCACCATCCGCATGGCCTACGGCTTCCACCACATCGACAACCTCATCGCACTGATCATGCTCCGCTGCGGCGGACTCAACGTCCGACTCCCACAACCCGCGATCTAACCCACGAAAAAAGCAGAAGCCTCTTATCCAAAAACGTCGACCATGCTGCCGCATGGGCGATGGCTATCCGTAAGACCAACGACTATAACGAATCGGAAGAATGAATCGCTTTCCCGGATAAGGCGTCGTCGATCGGCACGATTATGGAAAGCGATGAGTTTTCCGACGAGATGCGTCGGTTCCTTGAGCCGCGAGTGTATGAGCGAACAGTAGACGACGATATTTGGAGACAGGCCACGACCAGAGCGGTGGAGTCCGTCTTTCACGCCCCTCCGTCCATAGCGGATCCGACCGACCCAACGACCCTTGCCATGGGCTCGATCATTCCCGATTTTGGCCCCGAATCCCGACTGTGACGATGTCACGTACCGGAATTCAAGCGGTTCTGGCGGGCGGCTATTCCGGGCGCTACGATGGTTCCTAGAACGCGTCGAAAGCGATGGGAAGGGGATGTTATGGAGCTGACGGATCCGGGGTCATCGTCCGGCGGGGAGAGGCCCTTTGTAAGGGTGTTCCATGGCCTTCTCGAGGATTACAAAACAGGTGTCATTGATGCCGAGACCTTGGGGACCGCCATGGATACGTTATTCGATCCGGAGATGGCGGCCTCCCTTGGCATGGATGTCGTGGATGAGGGTGTTATTCAGCCGGGCTGGGATGACGACCTGAGGGATCAGACCGATTCCTGAAGCGCCATCGTCCTGATGGTCTGGACCACGTTTCTCGCCACGGGCCCGGGAATGTTGTATGCCTCGAGGATCTTTTCCGGACGGAATCCCACATCGCATTGGCGGCGGTATGTTCGTAGCGTCTCGACGGCGGGTCGCAGGTCCTCCGCGGTCGTGAAGATATACCCTTGGGTCGTTTCCAGCGATTCGTGGCCAAGGAGCTCCTTGATCTTGACCGCATCACCGGTCGCGTGCCACATGTCAGTGGCGAATTTCCGGCGGAACGCGTGCGGCGTGTATCCCGTGGCTTGCTTTACCAAGCGGTAGACGGTGTCGGAGCATATATGCCCGCGGTCATCGCCCGGAAAGAAGTATCCCTCGGGGAGTTTCCCGATCTCCCATGCCAATGCATCGCTCAGCGGTACGATTCGATCCTTGCGTCCCTTGCCGTGGACCACGAGACTTTTCCCGACGAGGTCATCGGCGACATCCTTCGTGTGTGCGACGCAGATCTCGCTTCGTCTCATTCCCGTCTCGTCGAGCATCATGACGATGAGTCGTACCCGCCAGTCGGGGTGACTGAGGCCTTTCCTCACCGCCTCCTTCGGCGCGGGTCGCTGTTTTCGTTTGTCCCGTCTGGTCTGCGGAATGACCTTCATGGGGTTGTCGGCTCGGCGTCCGGTGCGTTCCGCCCACGAGAAGAAGGCGTTTGCCGCATTGCAGTCCGCCCGGATGGAGTTCGTCCCCACCCCCCTGCTGAGCCACGCGATGATGTCGGCGGGGATGATGGTTTCCGGGGACTTCCGGCTGGTGATCGCCAGATGTCCGACTTTGTACCACCAATGTTCAATCGTGTTTTCGGTGTTCCCCCTGATCCTCATGTCTTTCACCCAGGCATCGAGCAAATCGATCCATTCCTCGGGCGGCTGCCGGTGATTCAGATATTCCATTGTTGTCCCTCCTTGCCCTCCCTGCCGTTTGGCACAAAAAAGCCGGCCTGTAAGGAAGGCCGGCATAATGTAACGCAAGTCGGAATCACGGTTATAAAGACCATGGAATCTTCTTCTCGTTATTCACCATCGAATACCAGAACAGAATCAGCAACGGCCACATAAGCACCGCAGCAGGGGTTAATTCCTCATCCAATCCCTTAAGTCGTGGGTTGTGGGTTCGAATCCCACGGGGGGTACCGGAACAACGAGGAACCTCGGCCGCACGTCGGCCGGGGTTTTCTGCTTTCTCAAGCACAGCTTCAGGTCACCTCCGGGTGCGCCGGGTGTCGATTCCTCCAAGGCCGAACGTGTTCCTTCTCTCGCCACAAAACGCAGGAACCGACCCCATGATGCGCGGGACATCCGGTTCCCGCTTCCGTTTCCTCCCTGGAGGATGGATTCAAGTCATGACATGTCATCATGCGCCATGGCACGATACGTTGCGTTACTCCAGCGTCTTGTCGTGGCCATGCGACGACATACCTGCCACGTGGACTGGATACAAGGCTGTTGCACGTGGGGAGCTGACGGCATAGGCGGTGGGCTATACTCGCAATCGACGGTGCCTCAATGGCACGTGGCCTGCCGTCGGTTTCCGTCGGTTTCCGCCGGCAGGCCGCAATGCCGTCTGTTACACCGTGCAATCCTTGAGGAGGGATAGTTATGAAGAAACCCATGAAGACGAAGGCGCTCTGCGCGGCCACCACAGCGGTGCTGCTCGCGATGGTTTCCTCGCCGTCGGCCTATTGCGCGGAAACTGATGACCCGGAAGCCGACGGATATCCCGTGGCCCCGCTGTACCTGGAATGCTCACCGGCGTTCCAGTGGGTATGCGATATCTTCGGTCTGTGACGCCACCGCGCTTCCCGGGAGCTCGAGATGCAGGCTCCACGTGGTTCCGTCATCCGACTGCTCCCACGTTCCGCCGTTGCGCTCCACGAGTTCCTGGTAGCGCCGCAAACCGCTTGACAATCCCACCGCTCCACTTCGCGAATGCGTGTTGAGCGCTGAGACAATAATCGCCTCGCCTGTCTGCATCACCGAAATGGTGTATCCGCCAGACGGCGAGGCATACTTGACGATGTTGCCGGCCAGTTCTCGCAACAGCCCGCAGATCATATCACCGCGTTCCAGATCCGGCTCCCACGCCAGATGGGTTGGCACTAATATGCTCCCCTGAAACCCCATAAGGCTCAGGCTTCGTTGCTGCTCCGCGGCAATGCTGCCAAGCTGATGGAGGAAATCCCGAGGAGTGCCGGCAGCCGCTTCATCGGGAATCGTCGATTCCAGCGTCCGGATGACCGCACGGGTGTGATCCAATGCGGTAGTGGCAAGGTTGCGGATTTCCCCGCCGGCCTGGTCAAGTCCCACCTCACCGTGTTCGAGTCTGTCGGTCATCATGATGATGGAGCACAGGTCGTTGGTGGTGTAATCGTGCAGCCGACGCGCGGTTTGCGCGTTTCTGTCCGCCGTCGCCCCACGGATGCGCTCCGTGTCCATCTGCCGTGTGAGCCGGAACGAAATGCCGGCCAATGCGGCTATGACGCAGAGCAACGCAAACGTCCCCGGGGTTCCCTGCCCCTGTTGGTATCCGGGGTGACGCAACATGAACAGTAGTACGGCGTATAGGAATCCCGGGACGCATGCCACCATCCCCATCACGGTGTTCAGATATCCGAGGAATCCCGCCGCGGCGAGGCAGGACAGCAGATACGAAGCGGGAAACGGCACCGGGGAAAGCGCTCCCGCCAGCAGCACCAGGAACACGGTCCAACAGCCGATGCGGGGCTGCAGCGTCATCCACAGGTCCGCGGCCAGGCATGCTGCCAGCAGCGCGCAGGCGGCGACGGACGAACGGTGGCTGATCAGTATGATGCCGTCGGCCAGATTCACGACGAAACACACGACACCCAGAATCAGGATCCAAGGGCGCATGCCGTGGCGGGCAAGCCATCCGTCATGGCGTTCCCTATGCCGTATGACGCGATCCGCCTTCTTCCGCCACGCCGCCGATTTCGATTCCCCAACCGATCCTGCCATACGCCACTGCGCCTCCTCCGTATGCCGTATATGCAACCCTACACTGTCACCCCACGGTCGCATGACCGCATGACTTGCATAATCGCAGGACGCCGGCTCACAAACCTCGCGTCCTGAGGTCGGACACCAGTTGCACGTAGAACTCGCGCACATCGAATCCTTCGATGTTCTCACGGTTCAAATCGATCATGTCCGCATGCGAAATGCCGCGTCGTCCGGTCGGCTCCAACCAGATGCACCGTTCTCCCCACGGAAACGAGTCGCGCGCCACCAGCCCGTCGTTCGGCCCGTCGAACCAGGCGACCAGCGGATAGGTGAAATTCAGCGGGAACTTGCCGTGCGTCGCCCTGACCAAACGCGCTCGACGATGCGGATGATCCGCCGGAGTGCGATGAGGTTGGCGATGGGTATCCACCCGCAGAGGGCGCCGATGACCCGCCATTTGAGACCGAGCTGCACCGATGAGAGATAGACGGTGACGATGCCCGTCCAGAACACGATGGTCTCGACCGCCGCGACGACGGCCGTGCAGCCGAGCCAGGGTCCGATTGGCCACGGACCGGCGATGACGGCGGCCAACGCGGCGGCGAGGGCGATGACGGCAACCAGCGTGGTCCACCAGAACACCTTGAGCACGGTCACGCCGAAGCGGCAGGCCTTGAGGTGCAGCGCGCGGGGTCGATCGTTCATACACCCATTATCCGCCATCGGGCGGGGCATCAAAAGGTCCCTTTGACGCATGGGAACGGATCTCATGCGTCAAAGGGACCGATGCGGACTAATCAGTTGGTGCCGATGCTCATCGTTTCGGGCAGGGTGCTGCCGCCGTCGATGACCACCTGCGAACCGGTGAGGTAGCTGGCCTCGTCGGAGCCGAGGAACGCGAACAGCTCGCCGACCTCGGTGGGCTTGGCCAGGCGCTTCATCGGCACGCCGACCGCGATGTCATTGATCGCCGACTCCGGATCCTCCGGGTTCGATTCGACGGCCATCTTCTCCACCATCGGGGTGCGCGCGTAGCCGAGCTGCGAGCAGTTGACGCGGATGTGGCGGTCCGCGTACTCGACAGCCAGGCATCGGGTCAGGCCGACCAGCGCGGCCTTGGTCATGGCGTAGGCGGCCTCGCCCGCGTCGGCCACGATGTCGCCGGTCACCGAGGAGGCGATGACGATCGCGCCCTTGCCCTCTTCCAGCATGTACGGGATGGCGGCCTGACAGGTGTTCCACACGCCCTTGATGTTGACGTCGATGTGGAAGTCGCGGGTTTCGTCGCTCATCTCCTCGAACGGGGCCAGACGGCAGACGCCGGCGTTGCAGCAGGCCACGTCGAGGGAACCGAAGGCCTCCTTGGTCTTGGCGGCCGCGTCGATCATCTGCTGCTTGTCGGCCACGTTGGCCACCACGGTGATGATCTGGGCGTCCGGATACATGCCGCGGATGCGGTCGGCGGTCTTGTCCACGTTCGGGTCGAGGTCGACCATGCAGATCTTCGCGCCGTACTTGACGTACGTCTCTGCAATGCCCTCGCCGAGTCCGGCTGCGGCGCCGGTGATGATGGCGACCTTGCCTTCGAGCTTGCCCTGAACCATGGTGATAACTCCTTTGTATGTTGATGTTGGTTTGCGGTTACGGATTGGGTTGGGATCAGAATTCCTGTTCGCCGTCCGGCGTTTCGATGACGACCGCCGTCTTCTTCCAGCGAACGAAGACCATCCACAGCCAGATCAGCACGCCGACGCCCAGATAGACGCCGAACGAGATCCACGAGCCGACGCCCTGGCCGAGCGTGCAGAAGAACGCGATGGCGATCATGATGACCATGGCCAGGATGCGGAAGAAATCGCCGCCCTTGACCACGTTCTTGTTGTTCTTGTACCACTCGGGGTGCTTATGGCGCATGCGTACGGCCGAGACCATCGTGATGGCGTAGGCGCAGGCGCAGCCGAACGACATCAGGTTGAAGAAGTCGTTCATGAACGTGCCGGCGTTCTGCAGCAGGATGAACACCAGGCTGATGACCAGCAGGAAGATGTTCGGCAGGATCGGCTGCTGATGCTTGTTGACCTTGGTGAAGGCCTCCGGCAGGAAGTTCTTCTTGCCCATCGAGTACAGCATGCGCACGGTGGACATCCAGAAGCCCAGGATGGAGGCGGTCATGCCCATCAGGATGGAGACCAGGCCGTAGACCACCGGCCAGAAGCGCCAGCCGAGGATCTCCTGCATGGCGGTGATGGTCATGAAACCGTTGGCAGCGTCGCCCGCCAGCAGTTCGTCGGCGGGGGCCAGGCCGGCCACGCAGAAGAAGAAGATCGCGTAGATCGCGCCGCAGGTGATGACCGAGCCGCAGATGGCCTTCTTGGCGTTGGAGGTCGGGAAGTCGCCCTCCTCAACCATCTGGGGCACGGTTTCGAAGCCGAAGTACGGGGTGATCAGCAGGGCCATGCCGATGATCCAGCCGGGGATGCCCAGCGAGGGGTCGATGTTCGTGAATCCGAACGATTCCACGATGTTCGAGAAGCTCCAGTGTCCGCAGGTCAGGATCAGCACGGCGGTGATGAGCGTGGTGATGATGTTGGCGAACAGGCAGGTGGCCTGCGCCTTGACGAGGAACTGGATGTCCTGCATGCTCATGATGAACACGAGCACGAGGAACACCACGGCGATGATCATGGTGGTGCCGAAGCTCAGGTTCAGGCCGAACAGCTTGCTGATGAACGTGGCCACGGCCATGACCACGGCGGGCGGCACGGAGATCCACGCGGCCATGATCAGCCACGAGGCCAGGAATCCGACGTGTTTGTTGAATCCGACGGTGTTGTAGATCAGCTCACCGCCGGCGGTCTTGAACATCGACGAGATCTCGCTGTAGACCAGCGCGGTCGGCAGGATCGCCACGGTCATCAGCACGAATGCCAGGAACGTGCCGGATCCGCAGTAGCCGAAGAACACGGAATCCCAGTAACTGACGTAGGTAAAGATCGAACCGGTTGCAACGGTATACACGAACACCAGTTTCAGGCTTCGTTGCAGACCCTTGTTCCCGGCCGGCTTCTTGTCTGTCTCGGACATTGATTCACCCCTTTGATATGCGTAGGGTTGATGGCGCAGTGGAGACGATGCGTCATCGCACCATCGACGTCTCGTCATCGAGCCGGTGGCTTACGCGTCAGGCACCGACGGGGATGCCGTTATCCTCGGGTCAGGGTGCCGGGTGCGCGGTTGCTAGGCGTCGTCGCCGTTCCGCTGTGTCATGTGGACATGATGCATCTTAGGCCGTGCTAAACGTTTTAGCAAATCGCCCCGGCCTCACCGATACATCGTTGCACCATTCCGCTCGGGGATAAACCCCGCCCCCGCGGCGAACCGTATACAGTGGGAGCCATGACAGAGCACACCGATTCAGCCCGCCTCGAACCCGGCCAGATGGCCCCGGACTTCTCCCTCACCGCCGACGACGGTTCCACGCTCCGGCTCACGGACCTGCTGACGCGCGGCCGCAACGTCATCGTCTACTTCTACCCCGCTGCGATGACGCCCGGCTGCACCACCGAAGCCTGCGATTTCCGCGACAACCTCAACCGTCTGACCGCCGCCGGCTATGAGGTGGTCGGCATCTCGAAGGACGAGCCTTCCACGCTCGCCCGGTTCCGCGAGCGCGATCATCTGACCTTCCCGCTGCTGTCCGATCCGGATTGCGCGGTGCATCGGGCGTATGGCGCGTATGGCGAGCGCAAGCTGTACGGCAAGGTGCATGTGGGAACGATCCGTTCGACCGTGGTGGTGGGTCCGGACGGGCACGTGGTGCTGGCGCGGTATAACGTGCGGGCCAAGGGGCATGTGGCGTCGCTGCTCAGGCAATTGGGCGACTAGTCGGGGCGATATCCCCCGTGCTGTGCGCCACGGGGACTACAGTGGCATCCTATGTCTTGTACCACGATATTGATTGGAAAAGCGGCCAGCTACAACGGGGCGACGATCATCGCGCGCGATGACGACTCGGGGTCGGGTCGGTACGATCCGAAGCGGTTCGTTGTGGTTCGTCCCGAGGACCAGCCGCGCCGTTACCGTTCGGTGCTCAGCCATGTCGAGATCGATCTGCCGGGCGATCCGTGCCGGTACACGATCGCGCCGAATGTGCTGCCGAACCGCGGTGTGCTGGCCGAGGCCGGCGTCAACGAGCACAATGTGGCGATGAGCGCCACCGAAACGATCGCCGTCAACGAGCGTGTGCTTGCGGCCGATCCGTTGGTCGAGCTGCGTCCGGCGCAGGGGCAGCCGGGCGATGACGATTACGTGCCGGAGCGGCCGGGCGGCATCGGCGAGGAGGATATCATCACGCTGGTGCTGCCGTATGTGGCGACCGCGCGCGAGGGTGTGATCCGGCTCGGCGGTCTGCTGGAACGGTACGGCACGTACGAGTCGAACGGCATCGCGATCAGCGACGCCGACGAGATCTGGTATGTGGAGACGATCGGCGGCCATCATTGGATCGCCCGCCGTGTGCCGGACGACTGCTACGCCACGATTCCCAACCAGTTGGGCATCGACGAGTTCGATCTGGACGACGCGTTCGGCCAACGGCGCGAGCATATGTGCAGCGCCGACCTCATCGAATTCATCGAGCGCCACCATCTGGATATGGCCATGAACCGCGGTCCGCACCATCTGGACACGCGTGCGGCCTTCGGCACCGCCACCACCAAGGACCACATCTACAACACGCCGCGCGCCTGGTACATGCAGCGGTACCTGAACCCGGGCGAGGACTGGGATTCCCCGAACGCCCGGTACACGCCGACCTCGGACGACATCCCGTGGTGCCGCGAACCGGAGCGCAAGGTGAGCATCGAGGACGTGGACTTCCTGATGAGCTCGCATTTCGAGGGCACGCCGTATGACCCGTACGGCACGCTGGGCACGCCGGAGTCGCGCCATCGTTACCGTCCGATCGGCATCAACCGCACCGGGCATATGGTGGCGATGGAGCTGCGTGGCGACGTGCCGGCCACGCACCGCGCGGTGATGTGGGTGTCGTTCGGTTCGGGACCGTTCAACGCGGTGGCGCCGTTCTATGCGAATGTGCTGGATACGCCCGCCTATCTGCGGGATACGCCGGCCGAGCCGTCCACCGATTCGTATTATTGGTCGATCCGCATGATCGCCGCGATGGCGGACCCGCATTACATCGAATGCTCGAACGCCATCGAGCAGTATGCGGAGCAGGTGCGCAGCTTCGGGCACCGGCATGTGTTCGACACCGACGCGGCACTGGCAGGTGCCGGCGCGACGGATGGGATGGATGCGGCCGCGGCACGGCTCACCGAGGCGAACGAGGTCATGGCCGCGTATCTGCGGGAGCGTACCGTCAGGCTGCTGGCGGATGTGCTGTACACGTCCAGCAACCTGATGCGCAACTCCTTCGCCATGTCCGACCGCTGGGTGTAGTCCCGTCAGTCGAGGCCGAGGTCGTAGGCGGCGGCCTCGTCCCTGCTGCTGAAGGTCTTGAAGGCCATGAGCGTGCGGGTACGGGTCACGCCGTCGACCTTGGCGATGCCGCCGGGGATGATCTCGGTCAGCTGGTCGATGTCGTCCGCGTTGATGACGGCGACCAGGTCGATGTCTCCCGCCACCGAGTACACCTCGCGCACGCCGCGGATCTCCGCCACGGCCCGGGCGGCCTCGTTGGCCTTGCCGCTTTTCACATCGATGAGCACAATCGCGTTGGTCATGGGATCCTCCTTCATCCGTCCGGCGGGCGTCCAGGCGGTTCCGGCCGTGGAGCACCGTTGCCGCTCATTATAAGCAATCGTCCTCCGGCCGCAGTCCGACATGTACGCTGTGCGGACATCGACGTTCGACCGCCGCGGCATCGCCAACATGACCAGGCGCCTAATCCTCCGGGCCGCAAATATATCGGATTCATCGGTAGGCCCGGCATCACCCGCCGCGCCCGGTCGCGCACAACGACCGGAACCCGCCCGCTACAGACGCCCCGAACGCGAGGGGTCGATCGACATGGTCTGGAACCGGTGCTCCATGTAGGCGTTGTCGTAATGCTCGGCGAAGAACCACGTCACCGGGGAGTCCGGCTCGTTGCCGGACACCCGGCCGTACCAGCAGTCGAATGCCATCAGCGTCATCGCGGCGTTGACGAGCATGAACACGAATGCCACGGCGGTCAGCGAATACCGGACCTTCCACGGGATCCGGTTGATCAGCCACAAGATCCGCGGCAGCAGCAGCTTGATCCACACCACCCCGAGGAACCCCCAGAACACCATGTACTTGCCGGAGGTGCGCCCGTCGATCGAGAGCCACTGCCCGGCGTAGTCCCAGGCGGTGATGCCGAACGCCACCTCCATGAACCAGCTGACGAAATACTCGAACGCGCCGCCGATCACCGCGCTGGCGCAGAAGATCAGCATCGGATGCGAGCGCCACAGCCGGTTCAGGCAGGCGGTCAGCACCACCGCGCCGCAGCCGTAGATCGGCGAGAACGGGCCCCACAGCAGTCCGGCGCGGTCCTGCCATTCGCCCCATACCACACGGTGGTAGAGGGTTTCGACCACCAGGCCGAACACGCAGCCGATCATGAACAGCCAGAAGATGTTGAAGAATTCGAGTTCGATGTATCCCTTGCCGCTGGGATCGCGGCCGAGCATGCCTTTGGCGAGCGCCTCCTCGTAGTCGCTGCGTTCGTCCATGCGTTTGAGGGTGCGCTGCAGTCGGCGTTCCTCCAGCAGGGCGGGGTCGAGCACGATGGACAGGGTGGTGAGGATGGCCAGCTGCGCGATCGGCGGGATCAGGTTCCATCCGACGCCGGCGAGCGCCAGGGAGAGCATGCCGTCGGCGATGGTCAGGGGGATGATGGCGTACGCCCATCGCGCCGCGTTCTTGCGGCGGTTGCACAGCAGGAAGACGCCGAAGACGACCATGCAGGACGAGGAGACGAAGATGACGCCGACCTGGACGCAGGTCAGGATGAAGGTCAGGTCCAGCACGTCGATGACGGAGTGTCCGCTCAGGACGCCCACGATGCCGCGAACCGCGATGAAGACGAGTGCGGGGACGGTGACGATGCCGCTCAGCAGGACGAGGACGCCGTAGATGCGGGCGATGAGCGGCAACCGGCGGTCGTCGATGTCGACGCGGCCATCGCCGTTGACGTCGCCGGGCAGGCGGCGGGATGGGGTCCCAGGGGCTGCGGTGGCCGGTGTCTCATCGCGCGTTGCAGGTTCCATTGCCCCCACGCTAGCAGATGCGCGGCACGGCGGCGCTCGTTCCCGCGGCTGATATCGGACAGCAGCCACGGACATGACCAAGCCACTCCCTCGTTCACGATG
>NZ_DGVO01000017.1:0-90123 GCF_002394995.1 Bifidobacterium sp. UBA4282 | reverse complement strand
CGCCGCCAAAATCGGACAGCAGCCATGGACATGCCCAAGCCACCCCCTCTTGGGGTGAATCGCGGTGCGGCGTGATGCGCCGGAAGCCTATGCTACCGGAGATGCCGCGTTCCCGTTGCGGCCGATGATGGGAGGGTGTCCTGTGCGCAATGTGTGGTCGATCGTCGCGCGTGATGTCCGACGGCTGCTGCGTGTGCCGGCGGCGTGGGTGATTGTGTTCGGTCTGGCCGTGCTGCCCGCGTTCTACGCATGGGTGAACATCATCGGGTTCTGGAATCCGTATGGCAATACCGCCAATGTGCGGGTGTCGGTGGTCAACCGGGACCGCGGCACCGAGTCGGCGCCGATCGCCGGCGTCGATCTCGGCGACCGGATCGTCGATTCGCTTGGGGACAACCACGATATCGGCTGGGCGTTCGTCGACGAGGACACCGCCATGCGGGACGTCAGGTCCGGCCGTTCCTATGCGGCGATCGTCATCCCCGAGGATTTCAGCGACCGGCTCGCGGGTCTCATCACCGGGGACGGCGAGCGGCCGGCGCTCGAGTACTACGTCAACGAGAAGGCCAGTCCCATCGCGCCGAAGGTCACGGACACCGCCGCGAACACGGTCGACCGTCAAGTCAACGCCACGTTCGTCTCCACCGTCAGCGAGGTGGTGGCACAGGCCGTCAACCAGGCCGAGGCCCAGGCGTCGGATTCCGCGGACGCCGCCCGCGCCAAGGCCGACCGGGCGCTGGCGGACGCGCAGGATGCCGTCGCCTCGATCCGCTCCGCCATCGCCGACGTCACCGATGCCGACGACCCGATGGATCTGACGGGTGTGCGCGCCACGCTCGACGATGTCCGCCGGCTCGGCGCCGACGCCGCCAGCGGGCTGGACGGCCTCTCCGGCCTGCTTGACACCACGCGGACCGCGCTCGGGCAGACCGTCGGCACCGCCTCCACGGCGTTCGACACCGGCAACGCCCTGCTCTCCCAAGCCAATGCCAAGGCCACGGGCGCTCTGGCCTCGGCGGCGGGAGCGATCACCGCGGCCAACGGCCAGGTCGCCGGCAGCCTGGCCACGCTGCAGGACATCACCGACCGCAACGCCACGCTTCTGAACAATCTGAAGGCCCTGTCCGAAGCCCTGCCGGATTCGTCAGGCACCATCATGCAGGCCATCGACCAGCTGCAACAGGCGAACACGACGCTGGACGGCACCATCGAAAGCCTGACGGCGCTGAACGGCACCATCGGCGCCACCGCCACGGACACCGGCGCGCTGGCGGACGACCTGGGCACGGCCACGCAACAGGCGTTGGACGCCTCCGCGCAGGCCCGGTCCACCCTGAACGCCGACGCTTGGCCCGCGCTCGGCAACGGGCTGGGTGCGCTATCCACGGCGAGCGGCACGCTCGGCGGCCAGCTGTCAGCGCAGGGCACGCTGATCGACCAGGCGTCACTGATCGTGGATCAGCTCGACCAGGCGCTCCTGCAGACGACAACCGCCCTGTCCGACACCGACGCCGCCCTGGCGCGCGTGCAGACCCGGCTGGGCACGCTGCGCACGGATTTGGACGCGTTGTCCTCCGCCGGCACGCTGGACGCCCTGTTCGGCGGGGATGGCACGCTCGACGAGCGCAAGATCGCGGATTTCATGCTCTCCCCCACCGTGCTGGACGAGCATGTCGTGTATCCGGTCAACTCGTACGGTTCCGGCATGGCCCCGCTGTTCACGAATCTGGCGATGTGGGCGGGCGTGTTCATGCTGGTGGCGCTGATGAAGCTGGAGGCCGACGACGAGGGTGTCGAGGACCTGACCGCCACCCAGGCGTATCTGGGCCGTTGGCTGCTGCTGGCGGTCATGGCCGCCGCCCAGGGGCTGATCGTGACCGTCGGCGATCTGGTGATCGGCGTGCAGACGGTCAGCCCGGTCGCGTTCGTGGCCACGGGGGTGATCGCCTCGGTGACGTACAGCGCGGTCGCGTACATGCTGGCCACCACGCTGCTGCATGTGGGCAAGGCCCTGATCATGGTGATGATCATCGTGCAGATTCCGGGGGCGGGCGGCATGTATCCGATCGAGATGATGCCCGGGTTCTTCCGCGCCCTGCACCCGTTCTTCCCGTTCACCTACGCGATCGACGCCCTGCGCGAGACGATCGGCGGGTTCTACGGCGACGTCTGGTGGACCAGCATGGCGCATCTGCTGGTGTTCGCCGCCGTCGCGTTCGCCGTCGGCATCGGCGTCCGGCCGCGGCTGACGAACGTGAACCGGCTGTTCGCCCGGCAGATCGCCCAGGCCGGGATCCTCAACGGCGAGCCGGTGACGCTGCGCGGCCACGAGTATCCGATCGGCCAGATCCTGCGCGTGCTGGGCGACCGTGCGGAGTATCGGGAGGCGATCGTGCAGCGGGCGGCCGCGTTCGAGGAGCTGTATCCGCGGCTGCGGCGCGGCGCGACGATCGCCGGGTTCGTGGTGCCGGTCGTGCTGGCGGTCACGTTCTCGCTGACCACGGACGCCAAGCTGGCGATGCTGGGCGCGTGGACCGTGTGGGTGTTGCTGATCATCGCGTTCCTGATGGGCATCGAGCTGATGCGCGACCATCTGCGCCGGCAGGTCGAGCTCGGCAATCTGGACGACGAGGAGATCCGCGTGCAGCTGGCGTTGCGCGATCTGGACCGCATGCGCGCCCGCCGAGCGCGGCGGCGCAGGCGCGCACGCCGTGCGGACCGCACGCGGGAGGCCGCGCGCCGAATCGTGGAAACCGATCTGATCGGGTTGCATGATTCCAAGGGGAGGCACCGGGCATGAGGGATATCTGGCATCTGTTCGTGGACGATGTGCGCCGGCTCACCGGCAACGTGGTCTCCGTGATCATCGTGATCGGCCTGGTGGCGATCCCCAGCCTGTTCGCCTGGTTCAACATCGCCGCCAGTTGGGATCCGTTCGGCAACATGGGTGCGATGCGGTTCGCGGTGGCGAACGACGATGAGGGCTACCAGTCCGACCTGATCCCGGTCCGTGTGTCGATCGGCGCCGAGGTGGTGGACCAGCTGCGCGCCGACTCGCAGCTGGATTGGACGTTCACCACGCGGCAGGACGCGATCGAGGGCACGAAGTCCGGGGAATACTATGCCGCGCTGGTGATCCCGAAGGATTTCAGCGCCACGATGATGACGTTCTTCACCGAGGACGCGCACCACGCCGTCATCGAGTATTACAGCAACGAGAAGAAGAACGCGGTCGCCCCGAACCTGACGGGTGCGGGCGCCGACGAGGTGGCCGCGCAGGTCAACGAGATGTTCGCCGAAACGCTGACGGGCACCGCGTTGGACATCGCCGCGGCGCTGGTCCGGCAGCTCGACCGCCCCGAGGCCCGGAACGCGATGGACGATTTCCAGGCCAACATCGCCGACTTCGCCGCCCAGTTGAACGACACCGCCGACTCCCTCGCCACCTACCGCGCGCTGACCGACACGGCCCAGTCGCTGCTGGAGAGCTCGTCGGCGCTGGTCGGGCAGACCGCCACGGCCATCGACGACAACGCCGAACCGTTGGGCGACGCCCGTCAGGCGGTCCGCGACACGGCCGACGCGCTCTCGGCGGCCGCGGGCACGGTGACGGACGCGCTGTCCGCCAGCGCCGACGGGTTCACCGGCGTGCGCGACGACCTCGACACGGTGTTCGACGACGCGCAGGGCAACGCCACGGCCACCGCCGACGCGCTGCGTCAGCAGTCCTCCGCGGTGAGCGACCAGGCGGCGCTCTACCGGCAGCTGCACGATACGCTGCTGGGACTGCCGGGCGCGGCCGACAACCCCGACCTGACGGCCGCGGCGGACGCGCTGCAGCGCACCGCCGACCAGCTGGACACGCTGGCCACGGCGTTGACCACGGCCGCCGACACGGTGACGCGGGACGCCGACGCCGCGCTCGGACAGCGGGAGCAGATCCGCACGCTCATCGACCAGGCCGTCGCATCCGTCACCGACGTCTCGGACGGGTTCGCGGCCGACATCGCCCCGCAGGTCGACCAACTCACCGCCGCCGTGCGGGACGCCTCCTCCGTGCTGGATCAGGACACGCAACGGTTGGATTCCACGGTCTCCACACTGGACGGCGCCGCGGCGGACGCCGGCGCCACGGTGGCGGACATCCGCACGATGCTGGACGACACCGCCGCGCACCTGCGCGAGGCCGGCGCCGGGCTGACCACCTTCCATGACGATCTGGCCGACGCATTGACGAGCGGCGACGCCGACGCCGTCCGTTCGCTGCTCGCCGGGGACGCGTCCTCGCTGGCCTCCGCATTGGCCGCACCGGTCGAACTGGATCGCAAGGCCGTGTTCCCGGTGGCGAATTTCGGTTCGGGCATGGCGCCGTATTACACGTTCATCCCGTTGTGGACCGCGTCGATCCTCATCGCCCTGGCGGTCAGCACCTCGCTGGCGGACGAGCAGCAGCGGCGGTTCCGCCGGCTGCGGCCGCATCAGGTGTTCCTGGGACGCTTCGGCGTGTTCGCGCTGATTTCGCTGCTGCAGAGCACGGTCAGCTGCGCGGGCAGCCTGCTGTTCCTGCGCGTGCAGGCCGTGCACCCGCTGCTGTTCATGCTCTCGGGCTGGGTGGGCGGACTGGTGTTCGCGTTCTTCATCTACACGATGGTGGTCAGCTTCGGGAACATCGGCAAGGCGATCGGCATGCTGATGCTGGTGTTTCAGGTGTCCGGTTCCGCCGGGTCGTACCCGTTGCAGGTACTGCCGGAGTTCATGCAGCGGCTGAGCCCGTTCCTGCCGATCACGCATGCGATCAACGCGATGCGCGCCGCAATCGCCGGCATCTATCGGAACGACTACTGGATGGAGCTGGGCAAGCTGCTGCTGTTCGTGCCGCCGCTGCTGTTGCTCGGCCTGCTGCTGCGCAAGCCGTTGGTCGGGTTGAACCGCCGGTTCGGGGAACAGTTGGAGCGCACCAAGCTCATCGGCTAGCGGGTGGGCGCGGTACCATTAGGCATATCCGGGGAGAAGCGGACCAGGGAGGCACGCCATGGGATTCGAACAGGAAGCGCTCGACGAGCTGATCGAGCACATGCGCGGCCGTGGCGCCACCATGCAGGAACGGCTCACGCACAGCACCAAGGGCGAGCCGCTGGTCCTCCACGAATTGGCCGTGCACGGCACACGCACGCCCTCGCAGTTGGCCGCCGCCGCCGACACCACGTCAGGCCGCATCTCCGCGGTGCTCGCATCCCTGGAGAAGAAGGGGTTCATCACCCGCACCACCGATCCGAACGATCGCCGCGTCACGCTGGTCAACATGACCGACGCAGGCCGGGCCGCGGACCAACGCAACTTCGAGGTGCTCTGCTCCACCGTCTGCTGGGTGTTCTCCCAGATGGGCGAGGAGCACACCCGTCAGCTCGTGGACCGGATGAACGAATTCGCCACCTACCTATCGCTATGCGGCCCGGACGGCGCCCGTCCCACCCAGGAGCAGATCGACGAGGCCTTCGGAACATCGGTCCAAGGCGAGTAGCCCCCCCCCCCCCCCCGCAGGTGCACCGGCTGCGACGTCGCGCATAGGTCAGGCGTAAGATGCATTTCCGCATCATCCGGGTCGTCAGCGGCCCAAGGCACCCTTGAGGTCGCGGTTCTGGAAGTGCTCGTGCAGCAGACAGTAGCCGCCGAACAGCACGAGCCAGGCCAGGCCCGCTATGCCTGAGCCTCGCGTGTCGTCGGCCAGGAACAGGGTGGCGTACACGAACACGAAGAACGCGATGGCGATGGTGTTCGTGACCCGCCATGCGGGCATGACGAACCCGTCGGCGGCGAAGTCCGGGGACTGGCGGTACTTGCGGTGCGCCACCATCGTCAGGATGTAGATGAACAGGAACACGGCGCTGGACGCGGACGAGAACAGCACGAACGCGCTGGAGACCTGCGGGAACGCGTTGATGACCGGCGAGAGCATGATCAGCGCCGCGGAGACCAGGATCGCGCGCGCCGGCACCTTGTGCGAGGAGACGACACCGACCTTCTGCAGAGTGGGCGAATGCGACTCCGAGGCGATCTGGTACAGATGGCGGCCGGCGGAGTACAGCAGCGAGTTCAACGCCGAGCTGGCGGCCGTGATGACCACGAAGAACACAAGCGCCGAGGCCCAGTTGAGACCCGCGTACTGGAACACCATGATGAACGGGGAGGCGAACGAGCCGTCCTCGTTGGCGGTGAAGTTGCGCCACGGCACGATGGCCATAATCGCCACCAGCGCGCCCACGTAGAAGATCAGGATACGCACGATGATCTGGTTGATGGCCTTGGGCAGCACCTGACGCGGGTTCTTGGTCTCGGAGACGGTCACCCCCACGAACTCGATCATCTCGTAGGCGAAGAACACCATCTGGAAGCTCATCAGGAACGCGAGCCAGCCGTTCGGGGCGATCGAGAACCCGTCCAGGATATTGTCGAACCCGGCATGACCGGCCGGCGTGGGCGCATCGGCACCATGGATCTGCACGGACGGATAATGGTAGCCGATGACGATCATGACCACGGCAGTGGCGATCATCGCCACGATCAACGTGATCTTGATCATCGAGAACCAGAACTCCACCTCGCCGAACACCTTGACGGCAATCAGGTTGATGCCCACGAGCGCCACCAGGAAACAGGCCTCGATCAGCCATTTCCACGCGCTCACATCGATGCCGAAGGTCTCGAAGAAGGTCACGAAATACGTGGAGACGGCCGTGATCTCAGTCATGCCGAGCAGCACGAGCGCCACCCAGTACGACCACCCGGCGAACTTGCCCCAGCCGCGCCCCAGGTAGCGTTCCACGAAGTTGATGAATGTATGCTGGCTCGGATCGCGGTACATCATTTCGCCGATGGCGCGCATCAGCAGGAACATGACCACGCCGACCAGGATATACACGAACACGATGCTCGGGCCGGTCAGGCTGATCGACTTGCCGGACCCCAGGAACAGACCGGTGCCGATCGTGCCGCCGATCGCGATGAACTGCACGTGTCTGTTGGACAGGCCGCGCTCCATCTCGTTCTCGGAATCCAACGTCTCCACCGAGTCCAGCTCGGCCGTGCCGGCCGCCGACGAACGCGGTCGCACCTCTTCCCGTGTCTCTGCCATGGCTGGCAGTGTAGCGGGTACATGTAAACAACGCGTGTTACGTTCCGCGATGCGCCCCATGTACCCCACGTTCCCCCTTACGTGCACGGCAGCAGGTGCCGCCACGTTCGGCGGCGTCACCGGTCGCGCCCGCAAGCGTCGGAACGCGGCTATTCCACCGACTTCAGCGAGCTGACCGGATCGATGCGGTCCAGCACGGGGTTGGTGATCAGCTGCACCAGCAGCGCGAACACCAGCGTGGCCGCCGCGGCGATCAGGTAGCTCCACCAGCGCACCTCAACCTCGAAATAGATGCCCGGCATGCTCAGCGCAGCGGTCAGCAGCCCGCAGACGAACCGTCCCAGCGGCAGCCCGACCAGAATGCCCACGCCGGTGAGGATCATCATCTCCTTGTTCACGTAGGTATGCACCTCACGGTCGGTGAAGCCCAGGACCTTCAGCGTGGCCATCTCGCGCACGCGCTCGGACACGTTCGTATTGGCCAACGTGAACAGCACCACCAACGCCAGGCTGCCCGCCAGACCTATGATCAGCGCCACCACGGCGGCCATCAGGTCGAACCGGAAGCTGCGGCGCATATCCTCGCAACTCATCGCGGTCAGGATCGAGGGATCGTCCTGCAGCTCCTCCGCGTAGGCCACCTGGGCGTCCCCGTCGCCGTCGAACAGCGCGTACATGGCGTTCCACGTCAGCGGCGAGTCGTCGCCGAACGCCTGCCGGTACGCCTCCTCGCCGATGTACACGTCGGAACCGATCACACCGCGGTTCACGGCCGTCACCGTCACCTCGCCATGCCGCATGTTCCCGTCGGTCAGCGACACCGTATCGCCGGCCTTCACGCCAAGCGCGTTCGCCGCGGACTGCGCCACAATCACCCCGTCATCGGCCAGCGTCAGCGCCGCGCGACCGTGTTCCGCGTCCTCAAGCTCCACCATCTCGGACAGGTCCTCGCCGCCGCCGTCCGGGATCACCATCAGCTGGATCGTGGCGCTGCCATCATCGTTGGCGAGCTCGCCGCTTTCCAGGCGCACGCGCATCGTATCGGTCACATCCGCGTTACCGGCCACCAGATCGGCCATCGCATCCGCATCCGCGTCGTTCGCCACCACCAGCAGGTCGTAGCGGTACAGGTCCTCGTACTGCTTCGGACCGAGCGCGTCGACCGAATCATTGATGCCCAGACCGCAGACGATGAGCGCGGTGCAGCCGGCCACACCGCCGACGGTCATGATCAGGCGGCTCTTGAACCGGAAGATGTTGCGTGCCGTGACCTTGTTGAGGAAGCTCAGTCGCGTCCACAACGGCCGGATGCGTTCCAGCAGCACGCGAGAGCCGGCCTTCGGCGCCTTCGGACGCATCAGCTGGGCGGGGGTCTGCCGCAGCTCGCCCGCGCAGGCCACGGCGGTGGCCACCAGCACGGCCACCACGAACAGCGCGATGCCCAGGCTGCCGTACAGCCAGTCGTATTCGAGCGTGATGCCGGGGATCACATACATGTTCGCCAACACCACCAGCAGCAGCGAGGGGATGCCGAGGAAGCCGACGAGCAGACCCAGCGCGCCTCCGATCAGGCAGGCGAGCACCGCGAACAGCAGATACCGGGAGGCGATGGCCAGATTCCCGTACCCCAGTCCGGTGTAGGTGCCGATCAGGCCGCGTTCCTCCTCCACCATGCGGGTCATGGCGGTCAGGCTCATCAGCACGGCCACCAGCAGGAACACCACGGGGAACGCGTAGCCGAGCGTCTCGATCGAGGAGACGTCGGAGTCCAGCGACGAGTAGCCGCCGATCGACGAGCGGTCCTGCACGTACCATCGGGCGGCGGCGATGTCGTCGATGGTCTGCTGCTGCTTGGAGAATTCCTCGTCGGCTTTGGCGCGCTGTTCGTCAAGCTCGGCCTGCGCGTCGTTGAGCTGCCGTTCGCCGTCGGCCAGCTGCGCCTCGCCGTCCTCCACCTGTTTGAGGCCGTCCTCCACCTGCTGCTTGTTCGTAGCCAATGTGGCGGCCTGCGCCTCCAGTTGCGCGGCCTGCTGTTCGAGCGCGGTGGCGTTGGCTTCCAGCGTGGACGCCTGCGCATTGAGCTCGGCCTCGCCGGCGGCCGCCTCCTGTTCCTTCTGGGTGACCACGGCGTTGTTGTCGTCGTATTGCCGCTTGCCTTCGTCATATTGCGTTTGCGTGTCGGCTATGGTGGCGTCCAGCTGGTTCTTGATGGATTGCATGCCATCGCCGGGAGGCACATCCGGGTCGACGTCGATGCCTAGCTGAGCCAGCAGTGCGGCGATCTGTGCCCATGTCGCTTCGTCGACGGTCGGGACGGAGTCCAGCATATCCCGCACCTGCCGGGCAAGCTGCAGCATCTGTTCGGCGTTGTTCAGTTCCTGCTGCGCGGCGTCGAGCTGTGCCCGGGCGTCGGCGAGCTGCTGTTTGCCGGTGTTCAGCTGGGTGCGGGCTTCGTTGATCTGCTGGCGGCCTTGGGTGATCTGCAGGCGACCGGCGGCGATCTGCGAGCGTGCGGTTGCGATCTGGGTTTCGCCGTCCGCTATCTCGGTTTGCGCGGATTCCAGTTGGCTGCGGGTATCGGCCAGGGTCTGGCGGTTTTCGTCCAAGGTGGCGCGTTGGTCGTCGATCTGGCGCTGGCCGTCGTCGAGCTGGGCGTAGGCGTCGGCTTTGGCGTCATCGAGTTGCCGTTGGGCCTCGTTGACGATGCTTTGGCGGCGGGCTTGCTGCCTATCGTCCTGCACGGTGTGTTCGATGCGGTCGATGACCTCATCAACGATGCGGTCGTAGTCATCGCCGAAGGTGCCCTGTTCGGCGGCGCCCTCGACGGTCAGGCTGATGGCGGTGTAGACGTTGCCGGTGACGCCGCTGCTGGGGGCGAAGAACACGTAGTCGGCGGTAGTGGGGCTGCGCAGTGCGGAGGTGACATAGCCGGTGGGGTTGGTCAGGTCCTTGGGATCCAGCACCTGTGCGGTGATGGTCAGCTCGGTGGGGAATTGCGGCGAGGTTTCATCATCCGCGCGCTCCCCGTTCGCGTCCGAATCCCCCGATTCGTTCGCTTCGTCCGCAGCCGTCTCCCGCTGTTCGTCCGAATCCCCCGAATCGTTCGCGTCGGCCCCGGTTTGAATGGCGTTTCCGTCCGAATCCCCCGATTCGGACAGATCGACTCCGAACGCGTCCGTGGTGTCGGCGGGGGTGATGGTGATGGTGTCGCCGATGCTGTGGCCGGAGTCGATGAGGTATTTCTCGGTGACGGCGACCTCGCCGGCTTTGGTGGGCATCCTGCCTTCCTGCAGGTGGGGCAGGTCGAGGCCTTCCACGCCGATTTCGGTCATCGTGACGCTTTTGTCGGTGCCGGCGACGTCGGTGGTTGCGCTCTGCGTGCGTTCGGGTTGGATGGTGTCGACGCCGTCGATGCGGCGCAGCGCGACGATGTCGTCGTCGGTCAGGCCGTAGGTGGAGAGGATCTGTATATCGTGCAGTCCCTGCCCGTCGTAGAACCGGTCGGCGGCCAGGAACATGTCGCGGCAGCCGGCGTAGATGCCGGTGAGTACGGAGACGCCGAGCAGCGAGATGACGGCGATGGAGAGGAATCGCTTCCAACCGCGCAGCCAGGAGCGCGTCGTGTCCTTGACATACGCGAGCGCAACGCGTTTCACGGGTTGTTTCATGCTTCGACGAGAGTGTTTCACGGAATGTTTCACACTCATCGCAACCACCGTCCTACCATTCGATGTCGGCGATCGGCATCGGATGCTCGTTGACCTCCTCGCCGGTCACCTTGCCGGAACGGAACCGGATCACCTTGTGCGCCATCGGGGCGAGCGCCGAGTTGTGAGTGATGATCATCACCGTCATGCCCTCGTCCCGGCAGATGTCCTGCAGCAGCTGCAGGACCTCCTTGCCGGTCTCGTAATCCAGGGCGCCGGTCGGTTCGTCGCACAGGAGCAGCTTGGGCTTCTTGGCGATGGCGCGGGCGATCGAGACGCGCTGCTGCTCGCCGCCGGACAGCTGCGCGGGGAAGTTGTCGAGCCGGTCGGCGAGCCCCACCTTGCCGAGGGTTTCGGCCGGGTCAAAATGGTCGGCGCAGATCTGGGAGGCGAGCTCCACGTTCTCAAGCGCGGTCAGGTTGGGCACCAGGTTGTAGAACTGGAAGACGAAGCCGATGTCATTGCGGCGGTATCCGACCAGCTCCTTGGACTTGAGACCGGTGATATCCCGGCCGCCCACCACCACGCGACCGGAGGTGGCGGTATCCATGCCGCCTAGGATGTTCAGCGCCGTGGTCTTGCCGGCGCCGGACTGACCGAGAATCACGGTCAGACGGCCTTCGTCGGCCGTGAAGCTGGCCTCGTCGAGCGCGCGAATCACGCTGCCACCGGAGGGGTATTCCTTGACCACGTTGTCGAACTCGATGTATGCCATCGCGCACCTCCCGTACCGCTCGCGGAACTGCTATACTCATAGTAAACCAACACAGTGTCGGTTTGGCAACCGACAGTCGGGTTGCGAGTTGTCGGATTGGCGGCAAGGGAGACGCAATTGGCACGGGAGATGGTCGAGAGCCGCCGCACGCAGTACACGCGGCGGGCATTGCGCGATGCACTCATCGAACTGTTGGCGGACAAACCGCTCGCACGAATCACCGTGCGCGAGCTGTGCGAGCGGGCGGATGTGAACCGCTCCACGTTCTACGCGCATTATCCCGACCTCGACAGTCTGCTGCGCGACATCGAGGAGGACACGATTGACTGGGTCAACGGCACGCTCCAGCAACTGCTCGAACGGCCGGATCCCGACAGCGTCGGCCGCGTCATCGAACACGTCTGCCGGTACATCGCCGACAATCGCAGCCATCTGCGTGTGCTGATGAGCCCGCAGGCCGACCTGAGATTCCAACAGCAGCTGCTCGGGCTGATCTACGGGCGCATCGACCTGGCCACGCAGCTGCAGGGCACCGACCCGCAGGAGGCCCAAATGCGCATGCACTTCGCCGTCTCCGGCAGCATCGGCCTGCTCCAGCATTGGCTGGCCGCCGAACCGACCGTCTCCCCCGAAACCGTGGCCCGAATCATCACCACGATGGCCCTGCCCGCCCGCTGACACTCGCCATCCGCCCATCCAGCGGACGCACGGGGGGTCGCGTCGCCTCCCGCTGCTTACAATGCCGTTCAACCGGCATTCGGCCGGCAGAGAGGGGAGCCACCCATGACCAACACCAACCACGCCGGCGCTCCAGCCGGCTCCGCCAGCGACGTCACCATCCAGGAACCGCCGTCGCTGCGCAAGTCGCTGAAGAACCGACACATCCAGCTCATCGCGCTCGGCGGCGCCATCGGCACGGGCCTGTTCTACGGCTCCAGCGAGTCGATCTCGCTGGCCGGCCCGGCCATCCTGCTCGCCTACCTGATCGGCGGCATCGCCATCTTCATGATCGTGCGCGCGCTGAGCGAGATGTCGGTGGAGGACCCGAAGGCGGGCGCGTTCAGCTACTACGCCACCCGCTACTGGTCCAAGCGCGCGGGGTTCGTCTCCGGCTGGAACTACTGGTTCAACTACATCCTCGTCTCGATGGTGGAGCTGTCCGTGGTCGGCTCGTTCGTCAACTACTGGTTCCCGAACATTCCGCAGTGGGCGTCGGCCGCGTTCTTCCTGGTGGTCATCACCGCCGCCAACCTGATGGGCGTCAGCAAATTCGGCGAGATCGAGTTCTGGTTCGCCATCATCAAGATCGTGGCGGTGCTTGCCATGATCGTCGGTGGCCTGGCCGTCATCGCGTTCAATCTGCCCACCGACTCCGGCGTCCGCGCCAGCTTCGCCAACTGGTTCGCGCTGGACGGCGGATTCCTGCCGAACGGCGTCATGCAGCGCAACGCCGACGGCACCTGGACCGGTCTGCTCATGGCGCTGGTGGTGGTCATGTTCAGTTTCGGCGGCACCGAGCTGATCGGCGTGACCGCCGGCGAGACCGAGGACCCGCGCACCACCATCCCGAAGGCCACCAACGGCGTGATCTGGCGCATTCTGGTGTTCTACGTGGTCGCGCTCGGCGTGATCATGGCCGTGGTGCCGTGGAACCTGATCGACGGCGAGTCCAGCCCGTTCGTGCAGATCTTCGATTCGATGGGCGTGCATGTGGCCGCCGGGATCCTCAACTTCGTGTGCCTGACCGCCGTGATGAGCGTGTACAACTCGGGCCTGTACGCCAACTCGCGCATGCTGTACTCCCTGGCGAAGCAGGGCAACGCACCCGCCTATCTGGGACGCCTGAACTTCCATGGCGTGCCGGTGGCAGCCGTACTCACCTCGGCGGCGATCACCGTCATCGCCGTGGTGGTGGTGTTCGTATGGCCTGAGTTCGCCTTCAACTATCTGATGAGCATCGCCACCATCTCCGCCATCATCAACTGGTCGATGATCATGATCACCGAGATGAAATTCCGCCAGGTGGTGAAGGCCGGCGGTTCGCCGAGCGATTCCGCGCTGGCCGGCAAGAGCGGACAGGATGCGTTGGACGCCATCGCGTTCAAGCTGCCGTTCCACCGTGTGACGCCATGGGTGGTGCTGATGTTCATGGCGCTGATCGTGGTGCTGATGTGCTTCTCCGCCAGCTATCGCGTCGCCGTCATCGCCGGCGTGATCTGGCTGGCTGTGCTGCTCATCTCCTATCAGGTGACGCAGGCGCGCCGCTAAGCCAATCCCGATCAATCAACCGGCATGTCGGTATGTCGATGGGGACATACCGACATGTCCATGAAACAGTCGGCTGAAGTACAGCGGATTGTCATATCCAACCATGTCGGCGATTTCCGCTACCGGATAATCGGTGCTTTCCAGCAGCATCCGCGCCTCGTTCATCCGGATTTCCGTCTGATAGCGTTTGGGAGACAGTCCCGTGACCTCACGGAACACGTGGATGAAGCGGCTGACGCTCAGCCCGTGCAACGACGCATAATCCGCAACTGAAAATCGTTCAGCGGCATGATCGTGCAGGTAACTCACCGCGTCACGCACCACCGCAGGCATCCGTCGGGCATCATCGCCTGACATCTCCGCATCATGCCGCCGCATCAGCGCGACGACGCGTCTCAGATCAAGCGCCGCAAGCTCCTCATAGCCTGCACGTCGGAACTGCAACTCGCCGATCATCCGCCCGAACAGCATGCCGTATTCCACCGAAACACCGGCGTCGGCGACCCCATCCGGTGCGATGTCGGCCAGCCGTGCGGCATCGGAACCGGAGAAATGCGCCCAATACACATCCGTATGATCGGCCGCCCGGTATTCGTAATGTTGCGGCTCGCCCGGACGGTATACGACACAGGTGCCGGCCGGCATGCGACGTGGCACACCATCCCGGTAAAACATCGCGCTGCCGGACGCCACATAGAGCAGCTGATAGTCATGCCGGCCCGCGAACCGACTGGTCGTAAACCGTTCACGCGAAATCATGCGATACCGGCCGGCCGCGGTAACGATGAGCGGTACCGCCGTTTCCTCCATATCGACATCGGCCCGAAACATGTAGCCGGCGTTGATTGTCATGCCGCGCGCGTTCATGGACACGGCATCGAAATCCTCGACGTCCGAACCGGCATCCTCGACGATGGAATCAGCAATTTCGTGCATGCTCACAAGCATAACCACCATGGCGTTAGCCTCATGTCGCGCGGATAATGGTTGTTGGACATTGACAGAGTCGCGACGCGACGTTCGCCATCGGACAAAGGAGCCGACATATGTTTATCCCGAGATACTATGAAGACCTCAACAATCTGCATGTCGGCACGATGCCGAACCACGCTTATTTCATCCCCGCGTCCACGCGTATGGACACCACCGGCGAGCGCCGGGCCGACTCCGATCGGTTCGATTTGCTCAACGGCGATTGGATGTTCCGCTATTACACCAGCATCTATGATGTGGATGCGGAGGTGGCACGTCGCCATCAGGCCGGCCTGCCGGCGTTCTACGACCGTGGATTCATCGATTCGCTCGGCATCTCCGACGAGCCGCGTCCCGACGAACTGCGCGCCGCCGGTTATACGACGATTCCGGTGCCGTCCGTCTGGCAGAACCACGGCGTCGATCGCCACCAGTACACGAATATCAATTACCCGTTCCCCCTTGACCCGCCATATGTGCCGCAGGATAACCCGTGCGGCGTGTATCTGTACGCGTTCGAACATCGCATCAACGACGCGGCGCCGCGCACGTTCCTGACATTCGAGGGTGTGGATTCCTGTTTCTACGTGTGGCTGAACGGCACGTTCGTCGGCTATTCGCAGGTTTCGCATGCGACCAGCGAATTCGATGTGACCGGCATTCTGGCCGACGGCGCGAATACCCTGGCCGTGCTGGTGCTCAAGTGGTGCGACGGAAGCTATCTGGAGGATCAGGACAAGTTCCGCATGAGCGGCATCTTCCGCGACGTCTACCTGTTGGACCGTCCACAGCGGGCGATTCGCGACTACGCCATGCACACCACGATTGATTGGCGCGACGACACTGCCGGGAACGGACTTCCGATTGCCGACCGCGCCACGATCAGCGTCGACATCGACTTCTTTGGCGGCACAGCCGTTCCGGTGACCGCGACGCTGTATGACGAGTACAACGAGAAGCTCGCCTCCGCGATCGCCATGCCGACCGATGAAGCCGACAACCCCGTCCCCGCACGACCGGGCGCCGACGGCGATACGACCGACTACGACGGCTATGAGTTCACCGCACGTGCCACCGTCACATTCATCGTCGACCATCCACACCTGTGGACGGCCGAAACCCCATACCGATATACGGTCGTCTATGAGACCGACGGCGAGACGATCACCGACCATATCGGCATCCGCGAGGTCACCACCGACGGCGGTGTGCTCAAGGTCAACCGTCAACGAATCACGCTGCACGGCGTCAATCGTCACGATTCCGATCCCGTGACCGGGCCCACGATCAGCGAAGCGCAGATCATGACCGACCTCAAGCTCATGAAGGAGCACAACGTCAACGCGATTCGCACCAGCCATTACCCGAATGCGCCGCACTTCTACGACCTGTACGACCGGCTCGGCTTCTACGTGGTCGGCGAAGCGGATGACGAAAGTCATGGCGCCACCAACGTGGTGGCACCGGACATGTCCGAGAAGGCGATGCTGGAACGCTGGAACCGTCTGATTTCCGACAACCCCGATTTCATCCCGGCCACCGTGGACCGTGTACGCCGCAGCGCGGAGCGTGACAAGAACCATCCGTCGATCATCATGTGGTCGATGGGGAACGAATGCGCCTACGGATGCACGTTCGAGGCGGCGTTGGCATGGACCAAGCGTTTCGACCCCTCACGTCCGACGCATTACGAATCGGCTCGCTACGTGGCGGACGGCAAGGCGTACGACTTCTCCAACCTTGACGTGCACAGTCGCATGTATCCCACGCTCGAATCGATCGTCCAGTACTTCTCCGACGAAGGGCCGCAAGGCGACGGCTCCAACGGCGATGACGGCGCCAACGGCACCAAGCCGTACGTGCTGTGCGAGTTCTGCCATGCGATGGGCAACGGCCCGGGCGACCTGGAGGACTATTTCGAGCTGATCCAGCGGTATGACGGGCTGGCCGGCGGGTTCATCTGGGAGTGGTGCGATCATGCGATCGACCGCGGCACCGCGCCCGATGGACGCCGAATCTACGCGTATGGCGGAGACTCCGGCGAGTATCCGCACGACGGCAATTTCTGCATGGACGGTCTGGTGTATCCGGATCGTACGCCGCATACGGGTCTCAAAGAGTTCAAGAACGTGTATCGTCCGGCGCGTGTGACGGCGTTCGATCAGACGTCCGGCACGCTCATGCTCCACAATTACATGGATTTCGTGGATTTGGCCGATTATCTGACCATGCACGTGGAGCTGATGTGCGACGGCGAACCGATTTGGATGTCCACGCCGCGCATGCCGTCGATTCCGCCGCATGGCGAGGCCGACGTGGCGGTGCCGCGTCTGGTCGACGCGATACCGGACGAGGGCAAGGCCACGCTGGTGGTGCGCTATTCGCTGAAGGCGGCGGACGAGCTGCTGCCGGCCGGGTTCGACCTCGGATTCGACGAGGTGCCGGTTGAGACGTCCGACCCGCGCAACCAGACGGTGGTCCGGGCGGCGAACGCGGCGGGCAAGGCCAACGACCTGCAGCCGACCGTTGCGGAGCGCGGGGCGACGCTGGTGATCGAAAACGAGCATTTCCGCTACGTGTTCGACCGTCGCACCGGCTTGTTCGACACGATGACGGTCGGCAACCATACCCTGATCGACCAGCCGATGAGCATCGACGTCTGGCGCGCGCCCACCGACAACGACCAATATGTCAAGCATCAGTGGTTCACCGCACGATACGACCACGCATATACGCGGACTTATGAGGTATCGACGAGCGCTGACGGCGGGGTGGTCCGCATCGCCGCCACGATGGGTCTGGTGGCGCCGGTGGTGCAGCGCATCGCCACGATGAAAGCCATTTGGACCATCGCCTCGGACGGTTCGGTGGACCTGCGGATGACCGTCAACCGCGATGCGCGCATGCCGTTCCTGCCGCGTTTCGGTCTGCGACTGATGTGCCCCAAGTCGATGAACCGCGTATCCTATTGCGGTCTGGGACCGCTGGAAAGCTATATCGACAAGCGCCGCGCCAGCTGGCATGGCGTGTTCTCGGGTACGCCGACAACCCTGTTCGAACCCTATATCAAGCCGCAGGAAAACGGCAATCATCATGATTGCGATTGGGCCCGCGTGTCCGGCGACGATATGACGCTCGGCATCTACGCGACACAGCCATTCGACTTCCAGGCACTGCCCTATACGGCCGAGGAGATGACCGCCAAGGCCCACAACCATGAGCTGGAGGAGTCCGCCTCGACCGTGGTGTGCGTGGATTACATGCAAAGCGGCATCGGCTCCAACAGCTGCGGACCGGAATTGGGCAAGCAATACCGACTGGACGCCGAGTCATTCGAGTTCAACGTGCTGCTGCGCCCGGAGATCGGCTGACCCCGCACACGTAAAGAGGCCCTTATGATGCATGTGCGCGAAGCCACTGCATCATAAGGGCCTCTTCATGTCTCGCATCTGGCCCATTTGCTGCAGGATTACGGTGCCGCTGCGCCAAAAGGGCCTCTTCGGACCTCCCATCTGACCCTTTCGGTGCAGGATCACGAACGCGCTGCAGCGGAAGGACCGGCCGAGTAGGCGGCGATCACCGGACGGAGGATCGCCTCGTGCGCCAATGAGACCAGCCCCGGCCCCAGCAGAACCAGCAGGAACAGTCCCTGCGGGAACAGCATCAGCGAGGCCGCCAACAGCACTCCGAACGTCGCCCAGACCAGCACGACCGCAATCGTGCGCACAATCTGGGAGATGCCGATGAGCAGGGCGTTGCGCAGGGTGCGGCCCACCGGGTTCTCGAACCGCGCCTGCAGCGGCCACACCCACACGGCCATGATGAGCCAGAGGATGGTGGCGGCGAATTTGACGACCAGCAGCGGGGTGATCTGGATGAACACCCAGGAGGCGGCGATCGCGGCGCCGGTCACGCCCATGACCAGCCAGAGGCCCGTGGCCTTGACGAGGTTGGAGCGGAACGCGTCGGCGAACCGGCGGGTCATGTGCCCTTCGCCCGAGCCGAGCGTGCGGGCCGTTTCATAGGAGGCGCACCATGCCGCGCCGATCGTGACCACCGGCAGGCAAGCCACCACGGTCAGGATGGTCAGCCACACCGCGTCGGTGAGGTAGGACATGCCCCGCATTAGGGCGGAATCCTGAGAGAACAGCGTGGTCATGGTGCGCTCCTTATGTCAGGAAGGCTGGATCTCAGCCTTCGGCGGAGAACTTGTCGGCCTGCGGGAGCATGCCGAGCGACTCCTCGTTGTTGGCCCATTCGGTGGCCCAGCCGTTGACGAACGCGTCCTTGACGGTGGCCCAGTCGCCGGTGCCCTGCGCGTATTCGACGAGGGCGTTGGTGATGTTGTCCTGCCACTGCTGGTTCGGGATCGTGAAGCTGCGCAGCTCGGTCTTGCCGGCCTCGGTGTAGGCGCGCGCGGCGGCGGTCAACGGGTTGTCGGGCTGCTCATCCTCGCCGAACGTGGTGAACGGCACCGCAAAGCCGCAGTCCTTGGCTAGGATCTTCTTGGCCTCGTCATTGGTGACCATCCATTCGATGAAGTCGAGCGTGGCCTGCTTGTCCTCCTCGCTGGCGTTCTTGTTGACCGCCCACGAGGCGTCGTACACGCCGGCCGGACCGTACTCCTCCTCGCCTTCGATGCCCATGAAGTACGGGAGCATGCCGAGGTCCTCGTCGGCCACCTCGTTGCCCTTGATGTTCGAGTAGGCCCACACGCCGTTCGGGTAGAACGCCACCTGGCCCAGCGAGAATTCGGCGGTGCAGTCATCGTAGGTCTTGGAGCTCAGCATGCCGGGCTCGGTGGGGCTGTTCTCCACGGATAGGTCGAAGAAGTCCTTGTAGTTGTCCACGTAGGTGCCTTCGATCTCGGACATGAAGGTGGTGTCGTTGTCGCGGTACTCGTAGAACAGCGGGATGCGGGTCATGTGCGCGCCAAAACGGTAGGTGTCGGAGGCGTCCAGGCCCGGGGTGGCGATGGCGCCGGCCAGGCCGAGGTCGTCCTTGTGCTTCTGGATGCTCTCGACCACGTCCTTGAACGTGGCGTAGTCCACGATGTCGTCCACGCTGTCGATCACCGCGTAATCCTTGGAGCAGTAGTCCTCCAGGATGGCCTTGTTGTAGATGATGCCGTACCATTCGGCCGCGTACGGCAGCGTGTACGAGTCCTCGCCGATCTTGTACGAGTAGGACTTGCCCTCGTCGGTGAGCTTGCCGTACACCTCGGTGTCCTGCAGCGGCTCGACGTAATCCTGGTACTTGGCGAACTGGTCGTAGCCGGAGATGTTGAACATGGTCGGCGCGTTCGACTTCGACAGCTCGGAGGACATCGTCGAATCGTAGGTGCCGGAGGCGGCGGTCTGGATCTCGACTTCCACGCCGGTCTGTTCGGTATACAGGTCGGCGATCTGCTGCAGCTGGTCGACGACCTCCGACTTGTTGTTCATGTAGTAGACGTGGCCCTTGCCGTCGTCCGCGGCGTCGCCGCCGCAGCCGGCGAGTCCGGTCAGGCCGAGTGCCGCGATCGCGGCGACTGCGACGGTCTTCTTCATGGTGTTCATGGTTTCTCCTTTGATTCCTTTTGGTTGTTGGGATGGAAGGTTTCTCAGCCCTTCACCGCACCCGCGGTGACGCCGGCGATGATGTGCTTCTGGCAGAACAGGTAGAACACGACGATCGGGATGATGGCCAGCACCAGGCAGCCCATCATGGCGCCCATATCCACCGAGCCGTAGCCGCCCTTCAGGTACTGGATGGCGATGGACATGGTCTTATACTTGCGCATGTCCAGCGTCAGGTACGGCAGGAGGAAGTCGTTCCAGATCCACATGGTCTGCAGGATGGCCACCGACACCATGCTCGGCTTCATCATCGGCACCACGATGGTGAAGAACGTGCGCGGCACGGAGGCGCCGTCGATCATGGCGGCCTCCTCGATCTCGGCCGGCAGCGACTTGATCACGCCGGTGAACATGAAGACGGCCAGACCGGCGCCGAAGCCCAGATAGACGATCCACAGGCCCCACGGGGTGTTCAGTCCCATCGTGTCGGCGATCTTCGAGAGCGGGAACATGACCATCTGGAAGGGCACGATCATGTTGAACAGGAACAGCAGGTAGATGGTCTTGGCGAACGCGTTGTTCACGCGGACGATCCACCACGCGCACATCGAGGTGCACAGCAGAATCAGGGCCACGGCGCCGACGGTGACGACCACGGTCCAGCCGAAGCTGGCGATCAGGTCGGTGCGGTCGATGCCGCGCGCGTAGTTCTCCAGGCCGACGAACATCTTGCCGGTCGGCAGGCTGAACGTCTCGCTGCTGATGTACGCCTTGGCCTTGAACGAGTTGATGACGACCAGGATGATCGGGAAGATCCAGGCCAGCGAGACCACGGTGAAGATCGCGGTCCACAGACCCCCGTGCTTCATCTTCTTGTTCATGCGGTCACCTCCTTGCGGGTGGTCAGCTTGTTCTGGATGACGGCGATGACGGCCACGATGATGAAGAACACCACGGCCTTGGCCTGGCCGACGCCCTCAAAGCCGATGCGTCCGTAGAACGTGCGGTAGATGTTCAGCGCCAGCATCTCGCTCATGTTGCTCGGTGCACCGTTGGTCAGGGCCAGGTTCTGGTCGAAGAGCTTGAAGCCGTTGGTCACGGTCAGGAACGAGCAGACGGTGATGCTGGGCATCATCAGCGGCAGGGTGACTTTGAACAGGGTCTGGCGCGAGTTGGCGCCGTCCACGGCGGCGGCCTCCATGACGTCGGTGGGTAGGGCCTGCAGGCCGGCGATGTAGATGACCATCATGTAGCCGATCTGCTGCCAGCACACCAGGATGACCATGCCCCAGAAGCCATAGGTGGCCGAGTAGGTCAGCGAGCGCCCCCAGTGGGCCAGCACGCCGTTGAGCAGCAGCTGCCAGATGTAGCCCAGCACGATGCCGCCGATGAGGTTGGGCATGAAAAACACGGAGCGGAACAGGTTCGCGCCCTTCATGGCCTTGGTGAACATGTACGCCACGAAGAACGCGGCCACGTTGATGATGATGGTGGTCACGATCGTGAACAGCACGGTGAGCCACAGCGCGTGCAGGAACTCCGGGTCGCTGAATACGCCCGCGTAGTTCTCAAAACCCACCCATTCGGCGTCGGTCACGGTGGTGAAGTCGGTGAAACTCAGATAGATGCCGATGATGAACGGCGCCACGAAACCGATGGCGAACGCCGCGCACGTCGGCAGCGCGAAGAGCGCCCACCATCGCCGTATGGACTTGCCGACCATACTGATCATCGTTCTCTCGCTTTCTCTTCATTGAGGCCCGGTCGGGCGGCGCCGCCCGGACCGGATGATGGTGCAGGCCGGATCCCGTTGTCTCCGGGATCCGGCAGGGTGCCCGATTCAGTCGAGCATCATCCAGACGCTGGTGTCCTGCGGCAGTCGACCGTCCGCGGTCAGTTCGCCGGAGGCCAGCAGCACCTCTCCTTCGGGCAGGGCCACCGGCTCCGCCCCGAAATTCGTCAATACCGCCCAGCCGTTGGAGCGGCGGTAGGCGACGACGCCGCCCTTGTTGCCGTCGGCGCCGTCGCGCACGTCGGACGCCGCGTCCTGGTCCAGCCAGACCAGTTCCGTGTCGTTCGGCATGACGCGATGGCGCAGCCGCAGGGCGGCGCGGTACAGGTTGAGCATCGAGTGCGGGTCGTTCTCCTCCGAGTCGACCGCGTACTGCGCGTACCAACGCGGCTGCGGCAGGTGCGGCGGTTCCGCCGACTGGTCTTCCATATCCGCGGTGACGCCGGCGCCGGGCGTCTTGCGCGCCGGGGAGAAGCCGAAGGAACCGGTGTGATCGTAGGGGCCGTCGCCGGTGTCCCGGCAGTCGTCGGCGACCCACGGCAGCGGCACGCGGCAACCGTCGCGTCCCTTCTGCGCGCCGGCGCGGACGGTGTGGAACGCGGTCGGGTCCTCAAGCTGGTCCCACGGGATGTCGGCGGCCTCGAACAGGCCCAGTTCCTCGCCCTGGTAGATGTAGGCGGAACCGGGCAGACCGAGTTCCAGCAGGATGGCGGCACGCGCACGCTTGGTGCCCAGCTCGCGGTCCTCACGGTAGGAGGCACCGTCGCGCAGCAGCCAATCGATGGCGATCTGGTGGTGCACGCAGGCCGGCACCTGCGGCAGGCCGTAGCGGCTGGCATGACGCGGGATGTCATGGTTGCTCATCACCCATGTGGCGGTGGAGCCGGACGCCTCGGCGGCCGCCAGCCCCTCTTCGATGGCCTCGTGGATCTCGTCACGGATCCAGTTCTTCTTGGCGTACTCGAAGTTGAACACCTGGCCGAGCTCGTCCGGGCTGGCATACAGGTACTGCCGCTTGGGGTTGACCCATGCCTCGGCCACGGCGAAGCGCGGCGGGTCGTATTCGTTGAAGACCTTGCGCCATTCGCGGTAGATCTCGTGGACCTCGTCGCGATCGTAGATCGGATAGCTGCCGTCGTCGGGCAGGAACGGGGCCTGGATGGGGTAGTCGTCCAGATCGCCGCGGTCGAGATCCTTGGCCAGGCCGTGCGCCACGTCCACACGGAAGCCGTCGGCACCGTGGTCGGACCAGAAGCGGATGGTCTTGAGGAAATCTTCGCGCACGTCCGGATTGTTCCAGTTCCAGTCGGGCTGTTCGACCGTGAACAGGTGCAGGTACCACTGGCCGTCCTCCACGCGCGTCCAGGCGGGGCCGCCGAAGCTGGCGGTCCAGTTGGTGGGCGGCAGTTCGCCGTGCTCGCCGCGACCGTCGCGGAAGATGTAACGGTCGCGTTCGGGCGAGCCGGGGCCGGCCTTGAGCGCGGCCTGGAACCATTCGTGCAGATTCGAGGAGTGGTTGGGGACGATGTCCACGACGATCTTGATGCCGTGGGCGTGCGCCGCCTCGGCGAGGCGGTCGAAGTCGTCCATCGTGCCCAGCTTGGGGTCCACGTTGCGGTAGTCGTCCACGTCGTAGCCGCCGTCGGCCAGCTGGCTGGGGTAGAAGGGGCTGAGCCAGATCGCGTCCACGCCGAGCTCGGCCAGGTAGTCCATCTTCTCGGTCACACCGTTGAGGTCGCCCAGACCGGAGCCTGTCGAATCCCTGAACGAGCGCGGGTAGATTTGGTAGACCACGGCCTGCTGCCACCAGTCCAGCCCGGACCGGTCGGGGCGCGTCTCGCCGGTCGCCCGCACGGTGTCGGTCACGTTGGCCATCGCTGCCTCTCCTTTCCTGTTTCTGTGGTGTCGCTTGTTATGTGAGAGCGCTTGCATTCCTTGCAAGGCACATGCACATCACTATGCAAATCTCGACATATCCATAACGACGGGTGTCTTGAGTTATCGACTTCGTCTTCAACAATCCGCCATTTTCAGCCTTGAAACCGGATAGCGAATTGTGGTGACTTCGATGATAGCGCTTGCATACAAGCAGAGTCAAACGGCGTGTCACATCACGTCAAACCCGGCCACAAACCACACGGGATACCGGATTTTGTCGTATAATATGTAAACGCTGACATTTCTCAGCGCCCCACCGATATCATGGAAGGGACAATCACCACGCAGCAAGGAGGTACACCGATGGCACGCTCCACCATCCAGGACGTCGCCAAGCTCGCGGGGGTCTCCGAGGCCACCGTCTCCCGGGCCCTACGCGGGCTGACCAACGTCGCCCCCGCCACCAGGGAACGCGTGGAGGCCGCGGCGGCCGAGCTGCGGTTCACCCTCTCGAAAAGCGCGTCATCGCTCGCCTCCGGTAAAACGCACCGCATCCTGCTGCTCGTCTCCGGCGGGCTCAACAACTGGTTCAACTCGTCGGTCCTGCAGGGGGCCATCGAGATCCTCTCCCCCGAAGGGTACGACATTGTCCCCTCGTTCGTCACCAACCGTGCCGAACTCTCCCGACTCATCGAGACGCTGCCCAGTAACCGCGACGTTGATGCCATCATCGTCACCTCGTTCACGCTCGACGCCGCATTCCGCGCCGCGCTCGCCTCGCTGGACATGCCGCTGGTCGGCATCAACAACCCGGATATCGACGGCCTGAACGCCTCCGTGCGCATCGACGACCTCGAAGGCATGCGCCAAGCCGTCCAGCTCCTGCACTCGCTGGGGCACGAGCGGCTGGCCTACATCGGCAACCTCATCCCGCCCGACCTGGACTACAGCACCGATCTGCGCGGCGAAGGATTCCACAAAACCGCGCTGGAACTCGGATACGACGAGGGGAACCTCTACATCTCGCCGCCGGAGGAGGCCAACCAGTTCCGGCCGACGCCCGAGATCGCCCGGCGCAACGTGGCCGCGCTGCTGGCCGCCCCGCAGCGGCCAACCGGCGTCTGTGTGCAGACCGACGAGATGGCCGCGCACATCCTCAACGAGCTGCGCCGGCAGCACGTGCGCGTGCCCGAACAGATGTCGCTCATCGGCTTCGACGACAATCAGCTCGCCCAGATTCAGGACATGACCACCATCCATCAGGATCCGGTGATGCTGGGGCGCGAGGCGTCACGCCTCGTCCTGGACCTGCTGCGAGGCAAGCCCTTGGACGAGCCGCATATCATCGTCCCCACCACGCCCGTGCTGCGCGGCACCACCGGTGTGCCGACGGACCGCGGCTGATTGCCACACAACATCCGGCCATCAGCCCCTTCGCCGCCAGATGCCATCAGTGCCATCATATGATTCCGGCAATCCTGCCCAGGTTCACCTATCATGCAACTTCGGGATATTGACCCCGGGTGTCACCTTCAACGCCGACCATACGCTGCGCACGAACAGCACGGCCAGATACGCCACGAACAGGTTCGCGCCCATGCGCGGCGTAATCATGCCGGCGAGCATTGTGCCCAACGGCGCCGTCACGGCAGCTGCCACACCGATGATCAGACCATGCTTGAGATACACCAGGCCGCGCTTCCAATTCGCCGCCGTGCCGGCGATCGCGCTCGGGAACATCGCCAACAACGACGTACCGCGTGCAATCAGGTCGGAAGCCCCGAACAACAGCGACAGCGAAGGCACGGCCACGGCCCCGCCGCCAATGCCCAGCAGACCGGACAGGACGCCGATCACCACGCCCAACGCCACCAGCAGGATGCCCGTCACCACATGCAGATGAATGGCCGAATCACGCAACGGCGTGAACACCACCTGCGAGACGATCACGAACACCAGGAACGCCGCATAGAACCAGCGCAGGAACACCTCGGGCAGCCGCGAGAGCAGCCAGCTGCCAATCTGCGAGCCTGCCACCATGCCGCAGGCCAGCAGCAACGCGGCGATCCAATCCACATCGCCAGCGGTCGCATAGGAGATCACACCGGAGATCGATGTGGGCACAATCGCCGCCAGCGATGTGGCCGCGGCCTGCCGCTGCGTCAGACCGACCAGCACCAGCGCGGGCACGATCACCGTGCCGCCGCCGATGCCGAACAATCCGGACAACAAGCCGGAAACCACGCCGACGACCAATAACGTCACCGTAACCCGCACGTTGATATTCCTCATGAGCCCCTCGTTCCTTGCAATCGACTGCCAGTGTACCGCCGTGCCTTCGATTCGACCGCTATTCCTCCGGATTATGGCGGCCCTGACCGCACGGCACGGAAAGGTAGGTTCGCACTACCTCGACGTTGAAAATCACAGGGTGCATTTTCCAAGGGGTCTGAAATTAATCCTTGCGGTAGTGCGAACCCCCTATTCAAACACTTAAGAAGTCAATGACCTCATCAACGGCCTTGTCGCCATCCGCGCCGTTGATGCCGTGGTCCAGCCGCGGATACAGGCTGACCGCGCAGTTGGGCATCATCTCGCCATAGCGGCGCGAAGCCTTGGAATCCACGATGTCATCGGCAAGCCCGTGGATGGCCAACGCAGGCCCGGCGAATCGGGCCGTCGTCTCATAGATCGGCAACACCTGGGCGATGCGGAAGTAGTGGCCGCCGACTTCGCCGGCACCGGGCACTTTGACGATGTCGGGGATGTGGTCGGGGTCATATGAGCGCCCCATGCAGGTACCAGCGAGCGCGTCGTCCTTGAGCGTGGCCGCGGGCGCCAGAAGCGCCAGCCGGTCGATGACGTCGTGGTAGAAGCCCGCGACCATGCCGGCCACCACGCCGCCCTGGGAGTGGCCGAGCAGACGGATGGAAGTCACATCGGCACGGGAGCGCACGTACCGAAGCACGGCGATGAGGTCTTCGATCTCATTGAGCACGTCCATGTGGGAGAATTCGCCGTCACTACGCCCATGACCGTTGAAGTCGAAGCGGAGCACGGCCACACCGCGGGCTACGAGACACTCGGCAATCCTCTGATACAGGCTGCCCGGATAGGCGTCCATGCTGCCGCCGAACCCGTGGCACATGATCACGATGGGGCACGACCGGTTATGGCTGGGGCGTTCGAGCAGGGCGTGCAGACACAGGCCGTCGCGGCTGATGGACAATTCCATGTAGGCCCCTTCCGATGATGGCGAATACGTATGAGGCCGCCAGTCTTGCGACTGGCGGCCTAACTTATGTCATATTAGGCTGGCTCCGACGGCACGGAAGCCCACAGGGCTTCCTCTACGGCCGCCTCGCGTGCAATGACCCGTGAAATTCCCTGCGGGAATTTCTGTCATTGCACCTGTGCGCGGGCAATCTTGCCGGTGAAGGAGTTGGCCTCGTCGGCATCCTTGACGCCGTCGTTGTTCCAGGAGAACATGGCGCGCAGCTTCGGGCCGACCTCCTCGATGCGCACGTGCGAGTACTCCTCCTGCAGCTGCTTGAACTTCGGGGCGCCGGCATCCTGGTCATCGATGAACTCCTTGGCGAAGGAGCCGTCCTGGATGCGCTTGAGGTGGTATTCCATGCGCTCACGGACATGCTCGTCGATGCAGGTGTTAACGTAGTCGCCGTACTGGGCGGTGTCCGAGCAGGACCAACGATCCTTGTTCAGGCCGCCTTCGTTCATCAGGTCGACGATCATCTTGAGCTCGTGGCAGACCTCGAAGTAGGCGATCTCCGGCTGGTAGCCGGCGTCGGTGAGAACCTCGAAGCCCATCTCGACGAGCTTGTTCACGCCGCCGAGCAGCACGTTCTGCTCGCCGAACAGATCGGTTTCGGTCTCCTCCTTGAAGGTGGTCTTGATGGCACCGGCGCGCAGGGCACCGAGGGCCTTGGCGTAGGCCAGGGTCAGATCCCAGGCGTCGCCGCGAGGATCCTGCTCGACGGCCACGACCACCGGCACGCCACGGCCGGCCGCATACTCGCGGCGGACGATATGGCCCGGGCCCTTCGGGGCCACCATGAAGACAGGATGGTCCTCGGTCGGCTTGATGTAGCCGTAGTGGATGTTGAAGCCGTGCGCGAACGCGATGGCGGCACCCGGCTTGAGGTTCGGCTCGATCTCGTTGGCCCACACCTTGCGCTGGGTCTGATCCGGGGTCAGGATCATGATCACGTCGGCCTCGGCGGCGGCATCGGCCACGGACTTGACGTCCAGGCCCTGCTCCTTGGCGAACTCGACCGACTTGGAGGTCGGGCGGAGGCCGACGACGACGTCGACGCCGGAGTCGCGCAGGTTCAGCGCATGGGCGTGGCCCTGCGAGCCGTAGCCGATGATCGCGACCTTCTTGCCGTTGAACACGGAAAGATCGCCGTCGTTCTCGTACCAGATCTGTGCTGCCATAATGGCACTCCTTTATGTCACTCGATGTTGAGTTATGAAACTTATTCCGTTATGTGGCCGGATGGTGCCCGGCCGCGGGTTGCCCCGCCCTGTCTGGTGCTGAGGATTTTGTCCTCACAAACTGCTGACCATTATTACTCGGAACATCCAGCATGCAAAAACAGGCGTTCCATCTTTCGGGCGCATTGGGCTACACGGGTTCAAGGACACCATGACAACCACACTCCGTGTACCACCGCATGCGTGCCGAGCGCCGGTCAGGGCCGCAGCATAGACCGGATGACCGCCGCATACGAATCAGGCCGCCAACCCTGCGGCTGGCGGCCTGATATATGTCACACGCGGATGGCTCTGTCACCTCGCGTGCAGTGACCCGTGAAATTCCCTGCGGGAATTTCTGTCACACAAGGCTGGCTCCGGCGATTCGGAAGCCCACAGGACTTCCTCTGTCACCTCGCGTGCAGTGACCCGTGAAATTCCCTGCGGGAATTTCTGTCACACAAGGCTGGCTCCGGCGATTCGGAAGTCCACAGGACTTCCTCTGTCACCTCGCGTGCAGTGACCCGTGAAATTCCCTGCGGGAATTTCTGTCACTGCACCTGCGTGCGGGCGATCTTGCCGTTGAAGGACTCGGCCTCGTCGGCATCGGCGGCCGGGCCGTTGTTCCAGGAGAACATGGCGCGCAGCTTCGGGCCGACCTCCTCGATCTTCTCGTGGCTGAACTTCTCCTGCAGCTCCTTGAACTTCGGGGCGCCGGCGGCCTGATCATCCATGAACTCCTTGGCGAAGGAGCCGTCCTGGATGCGCTTGAGCTGGTAGCGCATGCGGTCCTTGGTGGACTCGTCCACGACGGTGGAGGTGAAGTCGCCGTACTGGGCGGTGTCGGAGCAGGACCAACGAGCCTTGTTCAGACCACCCTCGTTCATCAGGTCAACCAGCATCTTCAGCTCGTGGCACACCTCGAAGTAGGCAATCTCCGGCTGATAGCCGGCCTCGGTCAGCACCTCGAAGCCACACTCGACGAGGTGGTTCACGCCGCCCATCAGCACGTCCTGCTCGCCGAACAGATCGGTTTCGGTCTCCTCCGTGAAGGTGGTCTTGATGGCGCCGGCGCGCAGCGCGCCCAGAGCCTTCGCATACGCCAGGGTGATGGCCCAGGCGTCGCCGCGCGGATCCTGCTCGACGGCCACCACAACCGGGACGCCACGGCCGGCCGCATACTCGCGGCGGACGATATGGCCCGGGCCCTTCGGGGCCACCATGAACACCGGATGATCCTCCGACGGCTTGATGTAGCCGTAGTGGATGTTGAAGCCATGAGCGAACGCCAGTGCAGCACCCGGCTTCAGGTTCGGCTCAACCTGCTCCTTGTAGACCTTGGCCTGATACTGATCCGGCAGCAGGATCATCACCACATCGGCCTCGGCGACGGCATCCTCAATGGACTTGACCTCAAGGCCCTGCTCCTTGGCGAACTCCACCGACTTGGAGGACGGACGCAGGCCGACGACCACGTCCACACCCGAGTCGCGCAGGTTCAGCGCGTGTGCATGGCCCTGCGAGCCGTAGCCCAGGATCGCGACCTTCTTGCCGCTGAGCACGGACAGATCGCCGTCGTTTTCATACCAGATCGTTGCTGCCATAATTGGCGCTCCTTCTTGATCGTTGTCGCGCCGCCCTCTTTTGCTGGCGGCGTGCCGGGCGCGTTCGGCGTCCGAAACTTGTTATCGCCCGGCATCCGATCAGAGTCGTCCGACGTGATCGGGTGCCACTGTTGCGGCCCGTTCTAGTACCGCAACCGAAATATTGGATGGTAATGTTCGCATACTGACCGACCGCCGTAGGCAGACCGGATGGCTGATGCGGACACCTGGTGGGGGAAAGGGAGGTTTTGTCCGAATCAGTGGATCCTTACGTTTTGACCGGAACGTTACCGCTCACAACGTAAGAATCTGGGGATTCGGACAAAATCCCGTCCGTTACTTGGTGAAGTCGACGTCCTTGGTCTCGCGGCAGGTGACCACGGCGATCAGACAGCAGACGGCCATCACGCCCAGGTACAGGCCCACGGACTGCACGCCCCAATTGGCGGCCAGCCAGGTGGCGATGGTCGGCACGAAGGCCGCGCCGACGATGGCGGCCAGGTTGTAGCCGATGCCGGAACCGGTGTAGCGCACGTTGGCGTCGAACAGTTCGGGCAGGAACGCGCCGATCGGGCCGAAGGCCGTGCCCATCAGTGCAAAGCCGACGCACAGGAACACCATCACGGCCACGAAATCACGCTTGCCCTCGCCCATCAGCAGGTAGGGGAACGCCACCGCGAACACAACGAGCGCCACCGACGAGAACGTCAGCACGCGGCGCCGGCCGATCCGGTCGGCATACACACAGGAGAGCACGATGAACAGCGCAAACACGCACACGGCCACCATCAGCATGAGCAGGTACTCCTGGTTGGTGAACCCGAGGCCGCCGCCGCCCTGACCGACCGGCTTGGTGCCCCAAGCCAGCGACCAGGTGGCCAGCGTGTAGAACAGCGTATAGGTCACGGCCACCAGGAACGTGGCCTGCAGCACCTGCACCCAGCTCTTGCGGAACACCTCCACCACCGGGGCCTTGACCACCTCGTTGCGCTCCTGCGCCATGCGGAAGATCGGGGTCTCCTCCATGTGCACGCGCACCACCAGGCCGACGACCACGAGCACGGCCGACAGCAGGAACGGCACACGCCAGCCCCAGCTCATCATCGCCTCGGAATCGTTGAACGCCTCCAGCAGGAAGAACGTGCCGTTGGACAGGAAGAAGCCGATCGGCGCGCCCAGCTCCGGGAACGAGCCGTACAGCGCGCGCTTGTTCTCCGGCGCGTTCTCGGTGGCGACCAGCGCCGCGCCCGACCATTCACCGCCCAGGCCGATGCCCTGCACGAAGCGGCACAGACACAGGATCACAACCGCTAGCAGGCCGACCTGCTCGTAGGACGGCAGGCATCCGATGAGGAACGTGGCCACGCCCATCGTCATCAGGGAGACGACCAGCGTCTTCTTGCGGCCAAGACGGTCGCCGAAGTGTCCGAAGATCAGCGAGCCGACCGGGCGGGCGATGAACGCGACCGCGAACGTGACCAAGCTGAGCAGCAGCGCGACGGTCGGGTTGGTGGTGTCAGAGAAGAACACGGTCGGGAAATAGTTCGCCGCGGCGGTGCCGTAGGCGTAGAAATCATAGAATTCGATGGCCGTGCCGACCATCGAGGCCGCGATGACGGTTTTGACCGAATCGCGAACCGCCGCGGTCGCCTTGCCGCTGGCGGCGGTACCAGTCGGATTGTCGACTGTTGTCATGGGATCCCCTCTTCGCTACTGGTGCGGGACGTCCGTCCCGCGATGGTGTTGTGGTCCGCTCCGATGTGTTGCCTTGTGGGGCGCAACGAAACGGACCCCGCGCTTGACGCAGGGCCCCGAACAGCGATGATGTCGCGTGAACCCTGCCGTCGTTGGCGGGTTCAAGCGTGTATGCCGAATCAGTCCGCCAACGACGACGGAATCATAATTCGTGCGGACGCGACTGCGTGCATCGTCATTCCGTTCATCACGGCGAGCCTCCTTTCGGCAATGTTCCAAATTTCCGGGCCTCATCCGGCCCGAACCATGAACCAACATAGGAGCCGTCCCCATACGACGGAGGGAGGCGTCCACATTCCGGACATCATATCCACCGGTCGCGCGTAGGCCCCGGATGACAGGCCCGCAGACGCCCACGTAACACGTAACACCTCGACCTCGGGCAACCGGACGCAGGCACACTCCCCGTTCATACGAATCGGGGCGTGGCCGACAGCCGGTCACGCCCCGATTCACACCAGTACCGCCGTTCAGCGCCCCTGGTCCTCATGGATGGACCAGATCACCGCGGCGGCCACGATCACCGCCACGATGGCGACCGGGAACAGCACCTGATACGTGCCGACAACGAACAACGCCAGCGCGCCCAGCAACGCGCCGACAATGACGCCGACCTGCGAGGCCAGGTTCAGCACGGCCAGATTTCGGCCCGCCATACGGATGTCCGGCAGCACCGCAGCCGCCTGACGCTGGCTGATGCCGTCGAAGATCACATAGGCGCATCCGGAAAGCAACGCATACGCGATCACGCCGGCCGCCGACGGCGCCACGCACGGCACCGCCAGACCTACGACATACAGCCCGCAAGCCAGCACCGACGGGATACGGCCGTCCTCCCAATGGTCCGCCACCGGCCCCAGCACCAGCGTGGCGATCAGTCCGCCGACGAACGAGGCGACCGCCACAGCCGCCATCACCGGCACCGCGGCATCGACGTCGCCGCCGTTGACCGCATACAGCACGATGTACCACAGGAACACGCCCGTCAGCGAAACACCGACGGTCATGACCAGACGCGCAACGAGCACACGAACGAAATTCGGCGCGCCCTTCGGCATCTGGTAGTGGGAAAAGAACTCATGCTGTTCGATGGCTCGCGAGCGCAGCTCCACGCTGGAACGCTCGCGCGGCAGCACCAACACCACAACCACAGCGGCCACAACGAAGCAGGCCGCGCACAGCCGGATCGCCACGGACGGTGTCCGGATCAGCAGCACGGCGACCACGGCGCCCAGCAACTGTCCCACGGTCAGCCCGATGCCGCGATATGCGTCCGCACGGGATCGGAACTTGTCCGGAATGCGTTCGCCGAAGGCGGCGGCGATCGGCGTGGACAGCATCACGTATCCGATCTGCACCAGGCACCACACCAGGGTAAGAAGCACCACGTTCGTGGCCGCCCCCAACGGCAGCGTGAACAACGCGGCCACGGCGCCGCCGCCGAGGATCCATGGCGTGCGCCGTCCGATTTCCATCCGCGTATGGTCGGACAGCACGGCGACCACGGCATTGGACAGCACCGACACCACTACGCCGACCGCGACCAGCAGCGCGAGCGGCAGGGTACGGCCGGCACCGGCGAGCCGGTCGACGAGCACCGGGACGAGCACCGTGTTCAGTGCGCCCAGCGGCGCGGCGCACAGCACCGCGCCCAAGGCGAAGCCGATGTTCATGCGCGTCATCTCCGCGGCGGAGGGACGATAGCCGTCGGCGTCCACCATCGGGTCGCGCAGGTCCAGGAACGAGGACTCCAGGTTCGGCACGGCCGTATCGATGCGCGCCGCCGCGGCCATCGGCGCGCCCTCCGCGCTCATCTGCGCGGCCTGCACCTCAGGCCGGTCGCCGGACGCCTCGGGCTGACGGGGGTTCTGCCTGACCGTCAGGCGCGCGAGCGCGGCCTTGTCCTCCGGGGTCAGCGCCTTGTCGAGATCGGGACGGTCGTCGATGCCCGGACGCACGAAGATCTGCCCGGGCAGGGGCGGCGGTGTGGGCGTCGGATTGTCATGGTGGTTCTGCGGTTCGTCGTTCATCTCTCGTCTTTCCCTCACGGTATCAGCGGCACGTGTGCCGGCATCCGCCGAATTCCACGCGCGTCGAGTCCGTTTCCAGCGTACTCATGGCGGTCAACGAGAGACGGCATACGCGTGTGCCGGGGCGTCCCGCCGATCGGCACGGCGGACGCCCCGGCACAGCGCGGAGAGCGACCAAGCAGACGAGCCCTCACATTCGACGGAACCGGCGAACCCGAGGGAACCGACGCAGTCGGTCAGCGCACGCCGCGGATGCGCATGATCAGCGCGGCGGCGACGAGCACGACGACGATGCACACCGGGAACACGAGCTGGTAGTTGTCGGTCAGGGCCACGACCGTGGAGGTCAGGGCCGAGCCGATGACCGAGCTCAGCGTGTTCGCCATATTCAGCACGCCCAGGTCCTTGCCGGCTTCCTTCGGGTTCGGCAGAATCGAGACGTTAAGCGCCTGGTCGATGGCGTTGTAGGTGCCGTAGCCGAAGCCTGCGATGGCCGCGAACAGGTACATGCCCATCGGGCTGTGCAGGATCCACGGCATGGCCGCACCGACGGCGAACAGGCAGCTGGCGAGCGCAACCGGGATCTTGCGCATGGCCAGCCGGTCGGAGATCGGACCGGAGACCAGCGCGGCCAACAGCGAGGCCACCATCGTGATCACGGACATCACGGCGATCACGCCGGCGGCCGCCTCCGACAGTCCAGCCGCGTCCAGACCGGAGTCGGAGAAGACATAGTACTTGACGATGTACAGCTGGTAGCCGGTGATCATCTGGTAGCCGGCCACCATCATCATGCGGCCGAGCAGCGCGTAGTAGAAGTTGCCGGAGCCTTTGCCGTGCGGCGGCACGAAGGCGCGCAGCACGTTGCGCAGGTTGAGCGGGACGCGCTGTTCGTCCAGGTTGGAGGCCTCGCGGGGCCAGATGCCGACGACGATGATGCCGACCAGGCCGAAGCCGAGGGCGCCCAGGCTGAAGCCGAGCGGGATGTCGTTGATGAGCATCGAGCCGACGAGCGCGCCGGCGGTCTGGCCGAGCACGCCGCCGCCGCCCATGAACGAGGAGACGGTGCCGCGGAACTTGTCGGGCACGCGGTCGGCCATCGTGGCCACGAACGGGGCGTTCATCCAGTTGTAGAACAGCTGGATGCCGCACCACAGCAGCAGGATCATCGGCAGCGAATCGGCCACCGTCAGGCCGAACACGCACAGGCCGCACAGCACGCCGCCGCTGGCGATCCACAGCGTACGCTTGCCGAAGCGGGAGCGGGTCAGGTCGGAGAACGTGCCGAACACGATGTTCGCCACCAGCGCGATGACCGAGCCGACGGCGTTGATCAGGCCGATGAACGAGGCACGCTGGTCGGGGGCGATCTGGTCGACCAACTGCGGCACGAGGATCGACGAGAGCGCGGTCCACACGATGCCGGTGAGGATCAGACTGAACGTGAAGCCGGCCCCGAGACGGACGACATCCTTGATGCTGACGCGTTCGCCGTTGGCGGCGACCATCGGGTCGCGCATGTCCAGGAACGCCGAGCCGGGGTCCGGCAGTTCGATGCGGTTGCCGCCGATCATGTTTTCGGCGATTTTGGCGGACTGGACGCCTGCGTCCGTGGCGTACGGGTCGGCGGCGATCGTCTCGGTGTCCTTGGGGACCGCCAGACGGGCCACGGCCGCCTTGTCGGCGTCGCTCAGGACCTTGTCGTAGTCCGGCCGGTCGTCGATGCCTGGTCGAACGAAATGTTGCCCCGGGATCGGCGGCGGGGTCTGCGCCCCGTCGTTATGCTGTTCGTCGCTCATATGAATTCCCTCTCTCTTGTCATGCGCGATGACGTCGCGCAGTGGTATCGGTCGGGGCGGTCGCAGCACGAGATCGCTTTAGTTTTGCGGCACGGACGACCGTCATGACGAGGCCCGTCCCCGGGACGATCCGGAAGAACGGGCGAACGCGTAGATCCGCGACGCCGGCGGACGGCATCGCGGATCTTGGTCTCAGGCGACGACCGGCGGGTTGTTCAGCAGGTCGTCGGTGGCGTGCGCGCCCTCGTCATCGGTCCAGACCAACGAGGCGACCGGAGTGGCGTTGTCCGCGCCGAGACCGCGACCGGGTTCGAAGGTGAGCGAGGCGGACGAGGTCCGTCCCCGCCAGCGGAAGGTGATCGACGTGTCGCCGTCCGTCTCGTGGGAGAACTCGCCGTCGAAAGCGTCGAGCGTGTTGCGCAGGCGGCATAGCGCGTTCAGGGCCTTGACCACCGGACGTTCAAGGTTCTCGTCGATCTCGGCGACCGTGTAGTAGTGGCGGTTGATGTCACGACCGACGTGGGTGCGGTTGAGCAGATCCATGTCGTTGCCGCCGGCCAGCGCGCCGACGTAGTAGACCTGAGGCACGCCCGGCAGGAAGAACTGCACGGCGCGGGCTGCCAGATAGTGCTGGTCGTTGCAGCCGAGCGCGGAGTAATACGTGCTGTTGACCTGGTACAGGTCCAGGTTCGAGGCGGCGGCGCCGGTGGCGGCCGCGGATTCGCCGTGCGTGTTGGCGTGGATCGTGTTGACCAGGGCGTCCACGTCCTCGTCCGGGATCAGGCCCTTGAGGCTGCGGTCCAGCTGGTCAGAGCCGATGTCGATGACGCCGATGCCGTCATGGGTGTCGAGCACGGTGACGGCGTTGTTCGGGCGGACGGCCGTCCAGTGGGCGACGGGCTCGACGTGGCCGGTGAACAGGCTGTGCAGGAGCAGCGGCGGCAGCGCGAAGTCGTACACGCGGTCGACCTTCGAGGCGATTTCGATCTGCTTCCTGTAATACGAATGCACCTCGATGAGGATCTCCAGGCCGCGCTTGGCGCCCTCCTCGCGCAGCCGACCGATGAGTTCGAAGGTCTTCGGAGTCATGAAGCACGAGGAGTCGGCTTCCTTGGCGCCGTAGCCCACCGCGTCGAGGCGGATGTAGCTGACGTGCGAGGCGGCCATCCGGTCAAAGATCGACATCAGGTACGCCCAGCCCTGCTCGGAGTCGGTGTCGATGTCGACCTGCTGCGGGGTGAACGTGGTCCACACCAGACGGGTCTTCCCGCCGCAGGTGTAGTGGGTGAACGGCAAGCCCGGACGCGGGCGGTAGATGCCGGCCAGCTCCTCCTCGGTGGCGCCGTCCGGATAGACGGTGCTCATCATCAGGAACATCGGGAAGTACTTGGATTCCTCGCCCTTGGCGAGCACGTCCTGGAACTGGCTGGATTCCCAGCTCATATGGTTCACGATCGCGTCGACCATGATGCCGTGGGTCCGGGCCAGCTCGGCCACGTCGTCCCAGTCGCCCAGACGGGGATCCACCGCGGTGTGGTCGATCGGGTCGAAGCCCGCGTCGGCACCGTCGAACGGCGTGAAGAACGGCAGGATGTGCACCCCTTCGTACACCCCGTCGAACCGCGTGCGCAGGATGTCGGTCATCGAGACCAGCGTGCCCGCCCCCAGACGATCGGCATACGTGATGAGTTGGACCTTGTTTTTCATTGACAACTCCTTGAACAGTGATGATGCCGGCCGGACGCCCCTTGCGTCGAACCGGTTCGACCCAGTGTAACGGCAGGGCAGGCGCACGGCAACAGGCATCGCAATGGCGTGTCGAACCGGTTCGACGCCATAGCCGGGGTATCATTCGTGCACGCCGGACCGTCAGCGCGTGGTCTCGCCCGGCACCAACGCAACCGGCACCAGGTCATCGATCATCCGCAGCACGCTGGCCACCACGTCCGCCCCGGCATCAGCCTCATCGACGTCAGTCCCGCCTCCTACCGCATCGCCCGCGGCGCCATCGCCAGCAGGCCCCGCGGCTCCATAACCCCCGGCGATTGCATCGTCCATCCGCCCCGCAATCGTATCGGCGATCGCATCGAAGTCCTGACGGACCGCGGTCACGCGCAGACCCGCGGCTTGCGCCAGGTACGTCCCGTCATACGCAACAATCTGGAGATCCTCCGGAATACGCAGCCCGAGTCGCAGAGCCTCCTGCACGCAGAACGCCGCACCGACATCCGAGCTGACGATCGCATCGACCTGCCCCTCGGCCGCACGCGCGCACACCACCCGTGCGGCCTGCGCGTAAGCCTGCATGTCATGCACCTCCCCGGCCTCCAGGTATTCGTGCACCGTTCCGGCGGCGCGCAGCTCACGTTCCAGGGTCAAGTGGTAGCGCGCGGTCGGGAAGGTGCTGGCGGGCCCGTCGCCTCCCCCGATCGCGGCGTGCTCGGCCATCCATCGCTGCAGATCATGGAACTGGGCCCGCGGACCGCCCAATGTCACCACATGCCGCGTCCCCGTCCGCACAAGCAGATCGGCGACCAGCCTGCCTCCCTGTTCGTGGTCGGAACCGACCGAAGCAATGCCCTCGCCCAGATACCGGTCGAACGCAACGACCGGCCGGCCGATCGATGTCCAATAGCCCGGGGCGTGCGAGGTATGCGCACCCATCACGATGCCATCCATCATGCGGCGGCGCAGCATGTCGACGTACTCCACCTCACCGCCTTCGGCGTCCGCCGTCGAGCACAGCATCGTACGCAAGCCGCGGGCCGCGAACGCGCGCTGCAGCGACGCCGTCAGCGTCGAGAAGAACGGGTGGCGGATCGTCGGCACGATGACGCCGATCAGCGACGTCCGCCCGCTGTACAGGTTGCGGGCCAGCTCATTGGGAATGTAATCCAGCTCCCGCATCGCCGCCTCCACACGCCCGCGCATCTCGGCGGACACGTACCCGGTCCCATTCACGACCAGCGAGACGGTGCTCAGCGATACGCCGGCCTTCCTCGCCACATCGCGCATTCCGACCATGACGCACTGCTCCTTATCCTTGTATCCGGCACCGCGCACCATCCGTCACCGCTGAGCCGAATGGTGCGCGACGCGGCTCGTCACATATGCGTTCGAGTTTAACCGCGTGAACATACCTCGACAACCACCGCCCTCGAGGCACGGCGGAGGGTCGCACCGAGGACGGGGACACGCCCTTCGGCACGCGACGTCGCCCCAGGGTACGGCAACGCCCGCTCGGCCGGTTCAACGACCGAGCGAACCGACCATCCAACCCAATGCCACACAGACGACCGGCACCACCACCGTGGCCACTAGGTACCAGCCGGCCATCGCGAACCTGCCGCCGCGCGTCAACGACACCACCTCGTTGATCGCGGTCGAGAACGTGGAGAACCCGCCGAGGAAGCCGGTCACGAACAGCAGGTAGGTGGACTGCTCCACCACCATGTTCGTGTAAGCCGCTGCAGCCACACCCGCACAGAACGTGGCGATCACATTGATGATAAACGTGGACAGAGGGAACACACGATCCCACCAGCGCTGAATCGACGTGTTCAGCACGAACCGAGCCACGGCGCCCAACCCACCGCACAAACACACCAGCAGGACGGTCATCCTCGCACCTCCCCGGTGAACGGATCCGATACCAGCGGAATCTCCGCCGTATCGGGTTCGGGCTCGATCATCGACGTGGACGTGGTAGGCACCGGCGTCCCAGCCGCCGCAGCGGTCGATTCAGTGACGCCCGCCGACTCCGGAACCGGCACCACAACAGGCGAGTCCACCGTAATCGGGGTGTTCTCCACAGCGGTCACGATGGCGAACGGCAACGCCGCATGTCTGCCGCCGGACTGCGTGGAGGCGAACGCCGCGGCCACCACCTTGGCCTGGCGTTTGGCGCTGGCCGCCAATCCCAGCCGCACACCGAACCACGACACCAGCAGGCCGGCCACGAACGACGTCAACATATAGATCAGGAAGCCCGCAATATGCCCCTGCTGCAACGAGGTCAGCTCCTCGATCACCATGGCGGACAACGTGGAGAACCCGCCGCACATGCCCATGCCGACGCCGCGGCTGGTGAGTTGACGGACGCGCTTGCGGATCCACGACGCCTGGGCGACATACGTGGTCAGCGCGGCGTAGATGAAACACGCCGCCATATTCGCCAGGAATGTGGCCAGATGGAAACTTGAGGCGATCGCGTCGGACTCCGCCACCGGAATCAACTGGCCCAGCCCGTAGCGCATGCCGGTGCCGATGCAGCCGCCGACGAACACCACCACATAGATCATCACGTCGGCCAACGGGTTGAACCGTGGATGCACGGCCTTGATCGGGGCCAACGGAATCCGCGGGGGTACGGGGTCCGACGCGGGTGCGGTGACGGTGGCCACATCGCCACCGGCCACAGCGCCCGGCTGCCGTTCCTCGGACATCGTCGCCTCCTTCCTGCTCACTCACCGCGCGTCACCCTCAGCCGCGCGCCATTGACGGCGGTCGCGACGCTCATGAACCACTCCCAAGCCCCGCGCACACCGCAGCGGAGCCTTGTGGGCAATCGTCATATCAGTCGAGCAGCGAGTGCACCGAGATGATGTGGTCACGCTGCGGGCCGGTGCCGATCACCGAGATGCGGCAGCCGGACAGCTCCTCCAGACGCTTGACGTAATCCTGCGTGGCCTGGGGCAGGTCCTCGAATGCGTGCACCTGGGAGATGTCCTCGGTCCAGCCGGGCATCATCTCATAGATCGGCTTGACGGCGGCGAATGCAGCCTGGTCGCACGGCATGTCGTCGTAGCGGGTGTGCGTGCCGTCCGGGTTCTCCACGTCGTAGGCCACGCAGATCGGGATCTCCTTGAGGCCGGTCAGCACGTCAAGCTTGGTCAGCACGATGTCGGTCAGGCCGTTGACCTGCACGGCGTACCGGTTCACCACCGCGTCGAACCAACCGCAGCGGCGGGCACGGCCGGTGGTCACGCCGAACTCGTGGCCCTGCTGCTGCAGCCACTTGCCCTGCTCGTCGAACAGCTCGGTGGGGAACGGGCCCTCGCCCACGCGGGTCACATAGGCCTTGGAGACGCCGATCACACGGCTGATCTTGGTCGGGCCGACGCCGGTGCCGGTGCAGGCGCCGCCGGCGGTCGGGTTGGAGCTGGTCACGAATGGGTAGGTGCCGTGGTCCACGTCCAGCATGGTGGCCTGGCCGCCCTCGAACAGCACCGTCTTGCCGGCGTCGAGCGCCCGGTTCAGCACCAGGCTCGTATTGGCCACGTACGGCTTCAGGCGTTCGCCGAGCTTGAGCAGCTCGTCGGTGGTACGGTCCACGTCGATGGCGCGGCGGTTGTACAGCTTGACCAGCATCTGGTTCTTCTGGTGCAGGCTGGCCTCCACCTTGTCATGCAGGTGCTCGGCGTTGAACAGGTCATGCACGCGGATGCCGACGCGGTTGATCTTGTCCGCGTAGGCCGGGCCGATGCCGCGGCCGGTGGTGCCGATCTTGCGCTTGCCCAGGAAGCGTTCGGAGACCTTGTCGATCACGCGATGGTATGGGGCGATGATCTGAGCCGATTCGCTCACCAGCAGGCGGGAACAGTCCAGGCCGCGGGATTCCAGGCCGTCGATCTCCTCGAAGAGCACCTCCGGATCCACCACCACGCCGTTGCCGATCACCGGCGTGACGTTCGGGTTGATGATGCCGCTGGGCAGCAGGTGCAGCGCATACGACTCGTCGCCGACCACCACCGTGTGGCCCGCGTTGTTGCCGCCGTTGAAGCGGGCGACGTAATCGACCTTGGTGCCGATCAGATCGGTCACCTTGCCCTTGCCTTCGTCGCCCCACTGAGCGCCGATCAACACGATTCCAGGCATTCCGCACCTCCTTATGCACCCGCGATCCCGTCCGGTGCCGCGCCCTCATGCACGCTTGCATGCGTGGTACGCCTCCCGAACATCGGCGCGCTCGGCATGTCCGGCACACCCTGACATGTCTGGCACGCTTTGGCGGATACAGCCACATTTTCGCCACAAGTAGCGTACCCTGAGCCCTATACCGGGCGGGGGCGGGGCGCTACTTCAGCGCGCGGCCGGCGGAGCCGAGCTGCACGCAGGCCTCCACCACGCGGGCGGCCATGGCGTCTTCGGCCTCGCGGCCCCAGGAGCGCGGGTCGTACAGCTTCTTGTTGCCCACCTCGCCATCGACCTTGAGCACCGCATCGTAGTTGCGGAACATGTGACCGGCGATCGCTCGGGAGAACGCGTACTGGGTGTCGGTGTCGATGTTCATCTTGACCACGCCGTAGGAGACGGCCGCGGCGATCTCCTCGGGCGAGGAGCCGGAACCGCCATGGAACACGAGCGCGAACGGCTTGCCCTCCGGCAGGTCGGGAATCGTACAGGAGGACACGCTTGAGGCCCCCAGGCTGCCGAGACGCCCGTCATGCGTGGCGTTCCACACCTCGGTCTGGATGTCGCGCAGCAGCTCGGGACGCAGCTTGACCACGCCCGGCTTGTATGCGCCATGCACGTTGCCGAACGTGAACGCGGCCATGTACCGGCCATGCTCGCCCAGGCCGAGGCGTTCGGCCACACGCAGGCCGTCGGCGGGCGTGGAGTACAGCTTCTCGTTGATTTCGGCGGAATGACCATCCTCCTCGCCACCGACCGCGCCGATCTCGATCTCGAGCACGGTCTGCGCGCGCACCGACTTCTCCAGCAGTTCGGCGGCGATATCAAGGTTCTCCTCAAGCGGCACGGTAGAGCCGTCCCACATGTGCGATTGGAACGTCGGTTCCTGGCCGTGGCGGACCTGGTCGATCTCATGGTCGAGCAACGGCCGCACCCATTCGTCCAGGTACTGCTTGGCGCAATGGTCGGTGTGCAGGGCGATGGTGATGTTCGGGTATTGCGCGGCCACCTCGTGCGCGAACGCCGCGAATGCCAGCGATCCGACGACACGGTCGTGCACGGTTTTGCCGGAGAAATAGGCCGAACCGCCGACCGACACCTGGATGATGCCGTCGGATTCCGCTTCGGCGAATCCCTGCAGCGCCGCGTTGAGCGTCTGCGAGCTGGTCACGTTGATCGCCGGATACGCGTACCCCCCATGGCGCGCGGCGTCCAGCATTTCGGCATATCGTTCGGGAGTTGCAATGGTCATACTGCCATTATCCCGCGCCGTAACGGGCACCGGGCCGCGCTCCGGCGAAATTCACTGTGTGTTCGCTCACACTACCGGCACCCATCGCATACCAGAACCCTGCCGCACGCATGCATCCGCCCCGTATCGTCGGCATTGCCTGGCACGAGGCGGGTGCAGTCCGCCACTCGCCTATTGCCTAACGACGACGATATCGCCGGCGTGCACCTGTTCCCGGGACACCCCGCGCAGCATCAGCCCCACCATATCGCCCTGCCGCGCCACGTCGACGCGCTTGCGGAACGCCTCGATGCCCACGATCGTGGTCTCGCCCACCACTGACGCGCCGTCCGCTCCCACGATGATTGCGGCAGCACCGCTCCGGCACGCCCCGGACGCCACCTGTCCGACGACGACCACGCCTCTGCCGGCGATAGTGAACACGTCCGCGATCGGCAACCGGAACTCCCCGGTCGCACTCCCCGCCGCACCGGTCGCACCGACCGCGCCAGCCGCCTGCGCCGTCCCCGAAGGTCCGGCCGCGCCTGCGGAACGTGCGTCAACCGCCCCATCCATGCTGACCTGCCCCGTGTTCTTGGGCTTCCTGAATCGGTCGAACAGTCCCATACCATCCTCCTTGGCGGCTTTGCCTGGCGTCTGCGCACGATCGCGCACAACCAGACTATCAGCCATCGACCTGCCCCAAACACCGTCGTCCACCCCCATACCGGTCCGCGCACAAAGTCCACCCGCTCGTATCATGGTGTGGACACCCAGTGGAGCGAGGGGATTATGGAACGAATCGAGGAACTGTCGTTCGATGGCATTGCGCGCGGAGTACCGCATCACGGCAATGACGCTCCGCGCCGTCCACGCCGCCGGTGGCCAATCGTTCTGACGATCGCCCTGACGACATTGCTGTTGGCGTGCGGCGGCGCGTGGGCGTATTGGATGTGGGATCACCACTGGCGGCTGGTCCCGGTCCGAGTGAACGACGCGACGTTCAAGGTCCGCGTCGATACGACGTTGGGCGCGTTGCTGGCCGACAACAACGACTTCGGCCATAAGCCGGGGCGATCGTCAAGACGGTGCTCGACAACGCGCACAACGGCGCGATCGTACTCATGCATGACGGCGGCGGCGACCGCTCGCAGGATATCGAGGCGCTGCCGGATATCATCGACGGACTGCGCGAACAGGGCTACGAGTTCGTGACCGTCGAGCAGTTGGCGGCAATGGCGTAAACGCCGGCTGCGGAATGCAACCAGCATTCATATGATACGTAAACAGTGATATTTGCAACAATGACAATAGACAGTGGAGCGGGCGACGGGAGTCGAACCCGCCTCTAAAGCTTGGGAAGCTTTCATTCTACCGATGAACTACGCCCGCAAGTCGGCCCGCTTGTGGCAGGCACAAAACCATAGCGTACCACGAATCCCCGAACAGGTGAAACGCGACATTCAGTAACGGATCTGTGCACCGCCCGCACCAGAACCCGCGTCGATGCCGGCGCCCCGCATCTCCTGCGCCATCTGCATCAGACGGGCGATGCGCTCGTCGGTCGGCGGATGGGTGGAGAACAGCTTGCTGAACCCGACCGCGGAGAACGGGTTGGCGATCATCATCGACGAGACGGCCTGCGTGGCCGCGGTCTTCGGCATGCGATTGGCCTGCGCGCCGTAGGAGATCTTGTTCAGCGCCGAGGCGAGGGCCTCCGGGTCGCCAGTCAGCGCGCTGCCGTCCTCGTCGGCGTCAAACTCGCGGGTGCGGGAGATCGCCATCTGGATCAACGAGGCGGCGATGGGCGCCAGGATGGCGCTCAGCAGCACGCCGATCAGACCGAACGCGCCGGAGCCGCCGTTGTCCCGGTCGTCGTCGTACCGCTGCGCGCCGCCGAAGTACATCAGCGAATACCCGAGGTAGGTGATGACGGTGGCCATGGCGGAGGCGATGGCGGAGGTCAGGATGTCGTGGTTGTAGACGTGCATGAGCTCGTGGCCGAGCACGCCGCGAATCTCCCGTTCGTTGAGGATCTGCAGGATGCCCTGCGTGCAGCAGACCGCCGCGTGCCGTTCGTTGCGGCCGGTGGCGAAGGCGTTGGGGCTCATGGTGGGGGCGATGTAGATGCGGGGCATCGGCTTGCCCGCTTTAGCGGACAGTTCGCGCACGATCTTGTACAGCATCGGGGCCTCCTGTTCGGAGACCTCACGCGCATGCATCGAGGCGATGGCGAGTTTGTCGGAGAACCAGTAGGACCCGAACGTGGTCGCCAACCCGATGACGATATAAATGCCCAACGTGCCGCGACTGCCGCCGGTCAACCACCAGATCAGCATGATCACGGCCCACATCAGCGCGAACAACATCGTTGTTTTCAGGCCATTGTAATGGCCGCGCACCCGCAGATTGCCTTCCATACGGCTCAGCCTAAATTTATTGGCTGGATATTTGCTGGACGTACGCTCCGAACAAAAAACGCCCACCGCCGCTTGACGGCAGCCAAGCGACGGTGAGCGTCCATACATTCACGCACAGCCCGCACGTCATCCCGTTCAGTGGATAGCCCGCCGAACGGCCCAACGGCCCAACGGCCCAGACTCAGGCGTGGGCCAGTTCGCGCATCTGGTCGGGGTCGATGACCTTCTTGTGCTCGCGGCCTTCCTTCGCGCCCTCGGCACGCTCGAACGCATCGATCTTCTTCCAACCGGCGAAGTCGATCGGCTTGACGCCGCGCTCGGCCAGCAGACGGTCGATCGACTCCGGATCACGGTCCGGCGCCACGCAACCGCCCTCGGCAGCCTTGGAGAGATCCTCCAGCATGTTGGTCACGATCATCAGCGCATCGGACTTGGTCGAGCCGATCAGGCCCACCGGGCCGCGCTTGGCCCAGCCGGTGGCGTACAGGCGCTCACGCACCTCGCCGCCCTCGGCCTCGGTGGTGATGCGGCCGTCGCCGTTCGCGTTCGCCAGGTGGGCGCGACGCTGGTCGTAGGCGATGCCCGGGGCCGATGCCGGCTGGTAGCCGATCGCATGGTACACGGCCTGTACCGGGTAGTCCTCGAACTCGCCGGTGCGGTGCATCCTGCCGTCAGCGCCGGTTTCGGTGCGCTCCACGCGGATCGCCACAACCTTGCCGTCCTCGCCCAGCACCTCGGTCGGCGCGGAGTTGAAATGGATGTAGTACTTGCGGTCGGCCGGGTTGCCCTCGAAGTCGACGTCGCCGTCGTCCTCCATGTCTTCGGCCATCTCACGGATGGCGAACAGCTCCTCCACCATCTGGCGAGTGAGCTTATCCTTGCCGGCCTCCTCGATCGTATCGTCATCGAGCTCGAAGTCGTCCTCGTTGATGATCAGCTGTACGCCGGGCAGCTTCTCCATCTCGCGCAGCTCCTGCACCGAGAACTTGGCCTGAGCCACGCCACGGCGGATGAACAGGTGCAGCACGCGAGCCTTGTTGGCCTTGATACCCTCATACACGTTGTCGGGAATGTCGGTGCGGGCCTTGAGATCATCGGCGTTGCGCATGAGCTCGCGCGCCACGTCCATGGCCACGTTGCCGCCGCCGATCACGGCGACCTCCTCGGCTTCCAGCGGCCAGGTGCGGGCACCGGTCGGATAGCCGTCGTACCATTCTACAAACTTGGCGGCGCCGTACACGCCATCCAAGTCGGCGCCGGGCAGGCCCAGCGGCTTGTCCTCCACGGCGCCGGTGGCGAACAGCACGGCGTCGTAGCGGGCGAGCAGCTCGTCCAGCGTCACGTCCTTGCCGAACTCCACATCGCAGTACAGGTGGATGTTCGGGTTGTCGAGCGTCTTCTCCAACGCGTCGGCGATGAACTTGATGGACGGATGGTCGGGGGCCACGCCGTAGCGGACCAGGCCGAACGGCACCGGCAGCTTCTCGAACAGATCGATGCGGGCGTTCTCGCCCAATCCCAGCTCGGCACCGGTCTTCTTGAGCTGGCGCAGGAAGATATCGGAGGAATAGACGCCGGCCGGGCCGGCGCCGATCACAGCAATGCGAAGTTCATTGTTCTCAGTCACGCGACCAGCCTAGCGCAACACCTCGAATCGCACTAGGCCTAGACCGCATGACATTCAACGAATCCTCACGAGCCGCACTCAGTTGGGGATTTTCCCGTTCAGTTGGAAACCTACTCCCGTTTCGGCCGCCAGGAGGACCACTATTGTCGTCGTTCCGCCGGCTTGCGCTCCGGAAAGTTCCCAACTGAATACCACAATCCCCAACTGAATGGAATCAGCGGCTGGGCAATGGCATTCAGTCCTTATCGATGAGCGCGGTGAGCGCCCACAGGATCGACACCACGTCGATGGCCTCCTGCATCAGTGCACCGATCACCACCGGGATCAGGTTGAACGCGGCGGCGATCATGCCGACCAGCGCCAGTCCGAGCCCCAGGCACACGGCCTGGATCATCACGCGCTTGGTGCGCCGGGAGATGGCCACGGCCCGCGGCACGGCGGCGATGTCATCATTCATGATCACCACCTGCGCGGATTCGGAGGCGGCGGTCGAGGTGCCGTCGGTGATGGCCATGCCGATATCGGCGGCCGCCAGCACCGGGGCGTCGTTCACGCCGTCGCCCACCATCATCGTGATGGACCGCGTGGTCGATTCGCCCACGAACCGCGCGATCAGCTTGTCCCACCACGGCTGACGCTTCGGGTTCTCCCGCTTCGCGTCAACGATGGCCTGCACCTTGCCCTCCGGGAACAGCTCGGCATGCACGTCATTGATGCCGACCTCCGAGGCGATGATGTCCGCGGAGGCGCGCTTGTCGCCGGTCAGCATGGTCAGGCGCTCCACACCCATGCCACGCAGCTTGTCCAGGGACTCCTTGGCATTGGCGCGCGGCACGTCCTTGAGCACGATGCGTGCCGCCAGTTCGCCGTCGACCGCCACATAGGTAGCCATCTCGTCGGGAGCGAGCTCGCCGAACATCTGCGCCACGGTGAGCTTGCGCGCGGCCAGGGCCGACGCCTTGGCCTCCTGACGCCTGCGCGCGGCGTCAACGGTGGCCCGGAAACCGCCAGCGTTCGCGGCGCCACCCGCCGCATCCGGCGTCGCCGCGTCCTGTGCCGCGCCCGCTCCGTCTTCCGCCGCGGTCACGAACGCGAACCGTCCGACGCGGATCCGATGCCCATTGACCTCGCCGCTGACGCCGTTGCCGGCGTCCTCGGTCACACCGCGCACCACCGGGTAGCTGCGGGCATCCACCAGCCATTCGTCCTCCGCAGCCGGCGCCTCGCCGTTCGCGGCGCGTTCCTTGAGCCGGTCCATGACGGCCGTGCCGCCCGTGGTGATGCCCTTGGCCAGGATGTGCACCGAGTACGATTCCACAACGCCGGCGTACATCAGGATATGGTCGGCGTCCAGCCCCGTATACGGCCAACGCCCGGATCGCGCGGAGGCGACCGAACCGTCCGCTGCCGGCGACGCCGTGTCAGACGATTCCGCGCCGGCGATCTCCACGCGCACGACCTGCGGCTTCTTGACGGTCAGCGTGCCGGTTTTGTCGAAGAACACATGCGAGACGTGGCCGAGGTTCTCCAGCACCTCCTGCGTCTTGATGATGATGCCGGCCTTGGCGAGCCGACCGGTGCCGGCGATGTAGGCCACGGGTGCCGCGATAAGCAGCGGGCACGGGGTGGCGAGCACGAGCACCTGCGCGAATCGGGTCGGATCGGCGGACACGATCCAGGCGGCGCAGGCGATGACGAAGGAAATCACCGTGAACGGCACGGCCATCAGGTCGGCGGTTTTGACCACGGTGGCGCGCGATTCCTGCGCGGACGAGACGAGTTCGATGATGCGCTGGTACTGCGAATCGCGGGCGAGCTCGGTGGCGCGCATGGTCAGCGTGGCCGAACCGTTGATGGCGCCGGACATCACGCGCGCACCGGCGAACACCTCGCGCGGCACCGGTTCGCCGTTGATGTTGCTCAGGTCCAGCGTGGCCGAGCCGCTGAGCAGTTCGCCGTCGACGGGCACAGTCTCGCCGGGCAGTACGATGAGCACGTCGCCCAGCCGCACCTGGTCCACGGGCACGGTACGGTACGGGGCGTGGGCGATATCCGCACCGGCGTCCCCCGTCGTCCGCGCGTCCGGTTCCGGAGCGTCGGCGGCCATCACCCGGTCGATGCGGGACATCGTCCGTGCATCGTCGTCGGATCCGGACGCGCCTTGCGCGCCGGAACCCACCCCTGGCAGGTCGGCGACGTGCGCGATCTGCGGCGCGGCCTCCATCAGCGCGGTCAGGTTGTTCTTGGCCTTGTCCTCGGCGTACGCCTCGATGGCGGAACCGGAGAACACCATCAGCACCACAACCCAGCTGGCCCAGTATTCTTCCACCGCCAGTGTGGACAGCAGCGCGACCACCGCCAGGATGTCGACGCCGACGTGACCGTGGCGGATGTCGTCGATCATGCCGCGCAACGTATCGATGACGGTATAGGCGACCAGCACGATCACGATCCACTGACCGATGCTCGGATCGACGAACCAGAACGGCTTATTCCACGGACGGAAATCCCACAACAGGACAATGGGCAGAGCCGACACAATCACAATCGGCAGCATGGGAACGAGCTTGCACACGTTGAGTATCTTGTGCAACACAGCGATGAATATCTTCATCGTCTCTCCTTACGTCGGTATCGACCGTACGGACGTTCCGCACAGCCGGTGCTTGATTCACGCCTTGTTAGCCCATCGACGACATGAATCGCACGACACACGGCGTAAAGATCAACAATTCATCTTCAGTTATTGAGGTTGCGGCCCGCCCCTGCGAGCGCATGTATGAGCGTACCAGCAGATCGCCGCGACTCCAACTCACGCGCCCCGCCAGCGTGTCAGCCACACGCCCTCCAAGCCACGAACCGCACGAAAGTCGTGCCGTCGCCTTGCAACCAAAACGGCACCCCGGCCGCCGAACCGGTTCTCACCGGTCGTTGGTCGGGGTGCCGTTCCGAGGTGGGCGCGGGACGTCACATCGTGACGCCCGCGTGCGGTTTACCAGAAACCGAACGGATCGAACAGGCCACCGTCATCGTACCCGTTGCCGTTCTGGTCCTGCTGACCGTTCTGGTCCTGCTGGTTCTGCTGATCCTGCTGATCGGAGCCGTTGTTCTGCTCGGTGCGGTTGCTGCCGTTGACGGCCTCCTCCTGCTGGTCGAGCGTCACGTCCACGTCCATGGTCTTGCCGCCGCGCACGATGGTGAGGGTCGCCGTGTCGCCAAGCGACGCAGCGCGCACGAAGCCGAGCAGCGAATAGTTGTTATTCACCGCGTTGCCGTTGAACGCCACGATCGTGTCGTTGGCCTGCAGACCGGCCTTGTCCGCCGGGCTGCCGGACACCACGGCCTTGCCGCCGGTGCTCGGCGTGGTGATGCGGGCGCCGCCGCGGACCACGCCGTCAGCCTCGACCGTGTCGCTGGTGATGGTCACGCCCAGCGCCACATGCGTGGCCTGGCCGTTCTGGATGATCTCGTCGGAGACGCGCTTGACCAGGTTCGACGGGATGGCGAAGCCGATGCCGATGGAACCGGCCTCGCTGCTGGAGCTGGCTGTGGAGGCGATCGACGAGTTGATGCCGATGACCTGTCCGGCCGCGTTGAACGTCGGGCCGCCCGAGTTGCCGGGGTTGATGGCGGCGTCGATCTGTACGGCATTGGTCACGATCTGCGAGTTGTTGTCGTCCATCACGCTGACCGGGCGGTTCAGTGCGGAGACGATGCCGGTGGTCGCCGTGTCGTCGTAGCCCAGCGGGTTGCCGATGGCCATGACCGGCTCGCCGACCGCAAGCGTATCCGAATCGGCGAATTCGACCGGAACCAGCCCGTCGGGGGCGTCATCCAGCTGGATGACCGCCAGATCGGTGGTGGTGTCGGTGCCGGTGACCTGCGCGGTGTACATCTGGCCGTTCGAGAGCGTGACCTGGATGTTCTGCGCACCGGAGATCACGTGATTGTTGGTCACGATGTGGCCCTGCTCGTCGATGATCGCGCCGGAGCCGGCCGCCGTGCCGTTCTGCAGCGTGGTCTGGATCGAGACCACCGACTGGGAGACCTTGTCCGCCACGGCGGCCCAATCCACGGCCTCGCCATTGGTGATCGGCGCGCTACCGTCGCCGGACTTGCCGGAGTCGATGTTCTGCATCGAGCTGGTCGTCGGCACCTTGACCCAGCCTTCGGTGATCGCCATGTAGCCGACGCCCAGGCACAGCGCCGCGCTGACCAGGGCCGCCACCACGGCGATGATCACGCCGCTGACCGTACGGCTGCCGCCGGGGGTCGGCTTCGGTGCGCCGGAGCCCGGCACGGGCGGGAAGATCGACCCCTGCGGATTGTTCGGCCCGTTACCGTTATCCTGCGGGCCGTTGACCGGGGCCATGAACGGATTGGTCGGGGCGTTGTTCGGCGCGGTGCCGCCCTGTTCCTGATTGGCCGGACCGTTGTTGCCGTTCTGGAACGGGTTGCCGGTCAGATACGGGTTGCGGTTGTTCTGCGGCGGCATCTGCTGGGTCGGTGCGGACTGCGGATGCTGCTGCACGGCCGGCTGCGTGGGAGTGGGACCGTATGCACCGTATTCAGGTGCGGGGCGATACGGCGACTGAGGGGCCGGGGCTGCGGCCGGTGCCTGGCCTGCCGACGCCGCGCTCGATGCGGATTCAGCCGCCGCCGGTGCCGCAGTCGGGATTGTCTCCGTGGGCTGCTCGGCGTTCGTGGCCTCGCCGCCGGTGGTCATGGTGAACTGGTCGCCCTCCACGATCTGCGGGGTCTGGTTCGGCTGTTCGTTGTGCGGCTGTTCGCTGGATTGCGGCGTCTGCTGGTTCGGCCAGCTGCCGTTGTTCTCTTCAGCCATTGCTGCTCCTTGGTTTCGTTCTGTTCCTTATGCCGTTATACAAGCGGCGGTCAACCTGCTCGGCTCACCGCCGTCTCGGAATCGCTATCTATGAGTTAAGGGAGCGCTTCTGGAAGTTTTCTGAATGTTGGTTGGAAGCTTTGCGCTAACCAGCATGGTATTCGTTGACACCCGGGCCGCACGGAGTCGACCGAGCCGGCGTCTTGCGCTCGAATTGCCCATATACCAACGATTCCGACCGATTCCCGACAGCCACGCGTCCACATCGCCCATCGCCCCTCCCTCCCCCGATGTGACGCAGCTCACCGCCGGCTTTCGGCAGTGCTTCGCCTAGAGTGAACGGTATGACCAGTCTGCTTGAGCATCCCCGCGGCGCGGAACCCGGCAAGCCCGGCGACCGCGGCGCGTTCTCGTTCGAAACCATCACCCGGCTGCCCGACTCCCCCGACGGCAAGGGCCGCGGCGGCGCACGCTACGGCCGCACCGGCATCATCCACACCCCGCACGGCGACATCCGCACGCCCGCGTTCGTGCCGGTGGCCACCCAAGCCGCGATGAAGGCGGTGCTGCCGGAGACGATGAAGGATCTGGGCGCGCAGTGCCTGCTGTCGAACGCGTTCCACCTGTACGAGCGTCCGGGCGAGGATGTTCTGGACGCGGCGGGCGGTCTCGGCCGGTTCATGAACTGGGACGGGCCGACGTTCACCGATTCGGGCGGGTTCCAGGTGCTCTCGCTGGGCGCCGGGTTCAAGAAGACGCTGGCGATGGACGTGACCGGCATGAAGTCGGATGACGTGATCGCCGAAGGCAAGGAGCGTCTGGCGTTCGTGGATGAGGACGGCGTGACGTTCAAGTCGCCGCTCAACGGCTCGTTGCACCGCTTCAGCGCCGAGATCTCGATGGGCATCCAGCACAAGATCGGTGCCGACATCATGTTCGCGTTCGACGAACTGACCACGCTGATGAACACGCGCGGCTACCAGGAACGGTCGGTGGAGCGCACGTTCCGTTGGGCGCAACGCTGCGTGGCCGAACACCAGCGGCTCACCGAATCACGTCTGGGCAAGCCGTACCAGGCGCTGTACGGCGTGGTGCAGGGCGCGAACTACGAGGATCTGCGGCGGCGGGCCGCATCGCAGATCGCCTCGCTCGACTTCGACGGCGTCGGCATCGGCGGTGCGATGGAGAAACGCATCATCGGCGACATCTGCGCGTGGATCTGCGACGAGATGCCGGAGAACAGACCGCGCCACGTCCTCGGCATCGCCGCGGTCGACGACATCTTCGCCTGCGTGGAGAACGGCGGCGACACGTTCGACTGCGTGGCCCCCGCCCGCTGCGGGCGCAACGGCGCGATCTTCACACGCGACGGCCGGTACAACGTCAAACGTGCCGAGTTCAAAACCGACTTCGGGCCGCTGGAGGAGGGCTGCGACTGCTACACCTGCCAGCACTACTCGCGTGCCTACGTGGACCATCTGCTGCGCGCCCGCGAGTTCAACGGGTTCACGCTGGCCACCATCCACAACGAACGGTTCTTCGTCAAGCTGCTCGACGACATCCGCGCCTCGATCGACGGCGGATACTTCGACGAGTTCCGCGACGCGACGCTGACCCGGTTCTACGCCAACGGTTCACGCGGCTGAGCCGAGCCGATGGGCCGAAGCGATAATTCGAGCCGATAATCCGAATCGATAGTCCGAAGCTACTCGACAATCCGAAGCGACAGGGAGGACTGCATCATGAACCTGCTCGAAGCGATGGAACAGCGACACGCCATCCGCGCCTACACCGATGAACCGGTCGACCAGGCGATTCTGGACATCCTGCGGGCCGAAATCGACGCGTGCAATCAGGAGAGCGGCCTGCACATCCAGATGGCCGCCGGACTCGACGACGCGTTCCTCGGATTGAAGACGCACTACGGGCGGTTCACCGGCGTGCACAACGCCATCGCCCTGATCGGGCGGCCGGTGCGCGACGGTGCGGCGAGCAAGCACGACGCAGCAACCGAAACCGCAACAGGTACGGCCGAGCCCGGCGCAACGACCGACACGATGCCGAACGGTGCCGCGGCCGCATGGCACAAGGCCGCCGCCGCGGATGAGGCAGCCACCGACCTTGGCGAGATCGCATTGCAGGAGCGGGTCGGCTACTACGGAGAGCGACTGGCGCTGCGCGCCGTACAGCTGGGATTGGAGACCAGCTGGGCCGTGCTGGACGATGCGGACACGGCGGAACACCCGTGGTGGTGCCTGCACCCCGGGGAGAAGATCGTATGGGTGCTGGCGTTCGGCCATGGTGCACGGCCGGGCGGGCGACGCCGCAGCAAGCCGATCGAGGAGCTGTGCCGAATTCCGGACGGCATGGCGATGCCCGACTGGTTCCGCGCCGGCATGGAGGCCGCGATGCTCGCGCCGACGTCGCTGAGCCAGCAGCCGTTCCTGTTCACGCTGCACGAGGACGGCACGGTCAGCGCCGAGGCGACAGAGGGCCTGTTCGCGCACGTGGGGCTGGGCTGTGCGAAGTACCACTTTGAAGTTGGCGCAGGGCGTGAGAACGTTCGTTGGCGCGATGCTGCATCCGCCGGCGAAGGAGCTGTCAACGCGGCCGACTAGCGAACGGAGAGACCGCCTTTGCTTACGAGCAAGATCTCCTGCGACACATCGCGACACGCCGATTTGTGCATTCCGGCAATCAAGTGGTAAGTTAATCACTTGTCTGCGAGTGTGGCGGAATGGTAGACGCGCTGTCTTCAGGTGGCAGTGAGTGTATGCTCGTGGGGGTTCAAGTCCCCCCACTCGCACCAGCGAAAAGGGCTGGAACCCAAGGGTTCCGGCCCTTTTGCTTTCTCGGAACACGGTGCCGACATGGCATATTCCGCACAGCCGGCAGCGGCCGCTGTTGCGCAGGATCACGAACCGCGGGTACGGCAGCGACAACCCGTTCCTTGGTCTCATAGTCCCCGGTGTCCGGTCATGTCGGGCAGCCGGTCGATGTCATGCAGGCGGTCGATGTCGTGCAGCCGGTCGGCGGTCACGCCATCCTCGTGCATGGTGTCGCTGTATATGACCACCGGCCCCTCGGGCGGGTCCGCGACGAACCGGCGGACGCATGCCCACTGGCGGCGGCTGATCCCACGGAACGCGAGCGGGTTGACCAGCAGCATGGGCCCCGCGCCCTCATGCCCGTGCAGCATCAACGCGTTCGCGACCGACGCCTCCTCGTCGTCGACCCACACGATCGGACGAGGGCTCCCGCCCGCATCCGCGACGCGCAACTGACGAATCACCTCATCCACGACCGCGTGCAGCTTGCCACCCATACGCCCCCTGCCGGTGAGCGGATCATACCAGTGCGTGTTATGCACCACATCCGGATCCCAGCCCAGCAGGCCGTCCAGGACATGCACGTACGGCTGCCACGTGCTCAGCCAGCGCAGGTCGATCACACCGGACTCGGCCAGTTCGTACAGGTTCGCGGCCAGCTCGCGCGACCAATGCAGATGCCACGTGCCGCCCCTGCGGCCCAACCGCACGGTCTCCACACCATCCAAACGGAACGCCCGCTCCGGACCGAAATCGTCGGTCATACGCCCCCGGCACTCGACCACGGGCGCCACACCCACGTCCTCATACCTGACGCCGATCGCATCCGGGAACGCGTTAAGCACCCCATCAAAATCCAACAACACAATCGGCGCCGACGAATCATCCACCATCGGATCCTCCTTCAACCATGCAATCGAACAACATACAAGTACCCCCGACGGGACTTGAACCCGTGACCAACGACTTATAAGATCGCTGCTCTAACCCACTGAGCTACAGGGGCGCGGAAAAGAGTTTTTCAAGAACGGAAACGAGCAACCAACCCGCTTCGGCACGATGCGATGACAATCTCAGCTATCGTATTCGACCGTTCGGTCGCCACGCCCACGACAAAGGCGCATGGTGAACGGACACGACGGAAAACGGCATCCGGGCGTGCAAGCGCACGGCGCTGGCCGTCATCATTGCGAACATCGCGACGCCGCGCTCGTCAGCGACTTGGTCGCGGTGTGGGAGCGGTCGGTTCGCGCGACGCATACGTTTCTGACCGACGATGAGAGCAATCGCATCAAGCAATACGTACCGCAAGCCATCGCCGAAGTACCGGAGTTGGTCGTCATGTACCCTGACGGCGACAGCTCGGACCAGACGCCCCTCGCGTTCATGGGCGTCGCCGATGGACGGCTCGAAATGCTGTTCGTCGACCCCGATCATCGTGGACACGGCATCGGCAAGCAGCTGCTTGAACACGGCATCGCCCATCACAACGTCAGCGAACTCACTGTGAATGAGCAGAACCCGCAGGCGATCGGGTTCTACCAGCACATGGGATTCGTCACATACCGGCGCACCGAGCAGGACGAAGAGGGTGGCCCCTACCCGTTGCTCTACATGCGTCTCCACCAGTAGATTCGCCCTTACGAAGAACCGATTCCCGCGAATCCTTTCAAGCATTCCCTGAGTACGCGATTCTGGCACGTGCCACGAACAGCAGCACCGTCCACAGTCACGTAGTATCGCTTCCCCAAACGGCCAGAATCCGACTTTGTGTGCAAAAGAAGGTTCTCGAAATCTATCTTTATGTAAAAAACAGGTTGTATGGAATTCGACTTTGTGCAGAAACAAGCTAAAATGAAATGCATCTTTTTGCAGCACGAAGGATGGGGCACATGAAACGAAAAGCATACGACGAGTTACTCGCCTGGAAATCAGGCAAGACGAGGCAGGCACTTCTTGTGACCGGAGCCCGTCAGGTAGGCAAGACGTATATTGTCCGCGAGTTCGGACGAACGGAATACGAACAGCTTATTGAATTCAATCTGGCGCTCGATGACGCAACGAGAGAATCGTTCCTATCCGCGCGGAACCCCGAAGACCTTCTGCTCCGCATCTCCATCGCCGCGCACGGTCCCCTGATTCCGGGGAAGACATTGATCTTCATTGACGAAATCCAGCACTGTCCGAACATCATCACCTTCATCAAAGCACTGGTGGACCAAGGCACGTATGACTATGTGCTTTCCGGCTCCCTGCTTGGTGTTGAATTGGAGAACATACGTTCATACCCGGTTGGCTACATGACCGAACTACTCATGTTCCCCATGGATTTCGAGGAGTTCTGTTGGAGTATGGGTCTCACGGAACAAGCGTTCGATGTACTACGCAACTCCCTACAGGAAGAGCAACCCGTCCCCGACTACTTGCACGAGCGCATGTCCGGGCTATTCCATAGATACCTATTCACCGGAGGCATGCCGGATGCGGTCAGCGCCTTCATCCGAGACAGGACCATCGACAATGTACGTCGCGTACAATCCGACATCCGACGTTTTTACAATCGGGATATCACGCAGTACGCACCTAAAGATCGCAGACTCGTCATTCAGGAGATTTATCAACTGATTCCCAGCGAGCTCAACAACTCGACTAGACGATTCAAAATCGGAGATATTTCTGATGTAAAACGCTTCAGCCAGATCAAAGACGAATTCCTCTGGTTGTCACGGGCAAACGTTGCTCTGCCCGTATACAACGTCGAAGAGCCGCGAAGCCCGCTGCTTGCTTCCAAAAGACGCAAGCTGCTCAAATTGTTCTATTCCGACGTAGGTCTACTGACAAGTACATACGACAAACAGTCAACCCTCGGCATACTCGACGGTCTTGGCGCAGAAGGACGCATGAATTATGGCGGAGTCTATGAGAATGTAATCGCACAGGAGCTGACCGCCCATGGGTTCACGCCATACTATTTCACCAGCAAGTCTATGGGGGAGCTGGATTTCCTCATTGAAGACGCGGCAGGCAAAGTGCTGGTATTGGAAATCAAATCCGGCAGCAGGTTCCATTCGCATGCAGCCTTGGACAAGGCTCTCAATACTCCCGGATACGCCATCGACAGCGCATACGTTCTCGCGGAAACCAACGTGGAGCGTGATGGCAAGATCCTGTATCTGCCTGTGTATATGGCCAGTCTGCTGCAACGGCCACGGTTGGTATAAAGGGCGGGTTCGCACCACCTCGGGGATTCGCATTCGCAGGCCCGGTTTTTCAACCCTCCTGATTGCGTAACGCGAGATAGCGCGAACCGCCCCTAGGGCATCGACCGATAGAACGCGTCCAGCTGACGGTGATTACGGATGATCACGGTCCTGTCCGGCCAGCGGTCGCGAATGGCCCGCAGCGCCTCACGGTGGGAGCGGCTCCATCCCGCACGGCCGCGCCGCCGTGTGACCTCGCTCACAACTGGTTTTACGCACAGCGAACAACCCCGCCCTGCCCGCCGGGAATTCCCAGCATTACCAAGGCATCGCGACGCCGTTCGACCATCGGCGCCCCAGCCCCAGCCGTCGCGGCGATTCATGTTTACTTGACGGAGGTATGACAAATCGTGGAGGTGATGCCGATGGACACCCGAACCGCGCCGCAGGGTACGGCGATGCCCACGCCCCGACGTACCCTCATCGGCATGCTCGGCCCGGCATTCGTGGCGGCCGTCGCGTATGTGGATCCAGGCAATATGGCGGCGAACATCACGGCGGGAGCCCGGTACGGCTATCTGCTGGTGTGGGTGCTGGCGCTGGCAAACATGATGTCGGTCCTCATCCAATACCAGTCCGCCAAACTCGGCATCGTCACCGGCAAATCGCTGCCGCAGCTGCTCGGCGAGCGGATGGGCGACGCGGGTCGGTTCCTGTTCTTCGCCCAGGCCGAGGTCATCGCCATCGCCACCGATCTGGCCGAACTGATCGGCGGAGCGATCGCGTTGCACCTGCTGTTCGGACTGCCGTTGTTCATCGGAGGTTGCATCATCGGCGCGGTCTCCACGCTGCTGTTGCGATTCCAGGGCGGACGCACGCATCGGTTGTTCGAACGGATCGTCATCGGCCTGCTGCTGGTCATCACGCTCGGTTTCATGGCCGGTCTGCTGGTCGATCCGCCGAAGCCGGCCGCGGTCGCGCAGGGACTGGTGCCACGGTTCACGACCACCGACTCGGTGCTCACGGCCACGTCGATGCTGGGCGCGACGGTGATGCCACACGCGATCTATCTGCACTCGACGCTGGTCAACGACCATTACGCCGACGGACGCATCAGACCCGACACACGCACGCTGCTGCGCGGTTCAAAAATCGACGTGCTGTGGGCGCTGCTGCTGGCCGGCACCGTGAACCTCAGCCTGCTGGTGCTGGCCGCGCACTCGCTGCACGGCACGGCCGGAACCGATTCAATCGAAGGCGCGCAACAGGCGATCGCGGCCGCGCTCGGTCCTGTGGTCGGCACGATCTTCTCGATCGGACTCTTGGCATCCTCGCTGAGCTCCACTTCGGTGGGTACCTACGCCGGAGCCGAGATCATGCGCGGGCTCCTGCGTCTCACCCCTCCGATGTGGGCGTGTCGGATCGTCACCCTGGTGCCGGGCCTGGCCGTGCTGTGGTTCGCGCCGAATCCCACGCAGGCGCTGGTGGTCGGTCAGGTGATTCTGTCGATCGGCATCCCGTTCGCGATCATCCCGCTGCTGCGCTACACCCACGATCGCACGCTGATGGGCGAATACTCCGATGGTCCGGTCAAGCATGCGGTGTTCATCGCCGTCACGGGGCTGATCATCGCGCTGAACGTGGCACTGATCTTCCTCACGCTGTAAGACGGTTTACCCGTTTGCCCCTCACCATTATGCGAGCCGGGACGCCAGCCTGTGCCGGGGCCGACCCAGGCTACCGCACTAGGAACACCATGGCCAGGATCATCGCGAAACCGACCAGATCCGCCGGGGTGAACACCGCGCCGGTCAGCAGCACGGCGGAAATGGTGGCCAGCACCGGCTCGCTGGTGCCGAGCATCGTGGCGCGCACGGCCCCGATGCGCATCACGCCGGACATGTACAACCAGTAGGCGCCGAAGGTGCCTCCGACCACGGTGAACACCATCAGCCCGACGCCCAGCGCATCCAGCTGCGGCGCGTGCGCCCACGGCCGCACGACCGCGCACAGAATCACCCCCGAGATCAGGAACATCAGACCATTGACGGTGAAGTTGCCGTACCGTCCCATCACCTTGACCGGAAGGATCGACATCGTGGCCGTGGCCAACGCGTCTCCCAGCCCCCACATCAGGCCGGTGAGCGGCAGGGTCAGCGTGGTCAGGTCGCCGCCGGTGGCGATCAGCACGGTGCCCATGAATGCGAGCGCCACGCCCAGCGTCTCCCGTTTGCCGGGCAGGCGGCGTCCGCGCAGGCACACCCACGCGAGCACGAACAGCAGGTTCAGGATCTGCAGCACGGTGGCGGTGCCGGAGTTGGTCCATTTGATGGCGTTCAGGTAGGTGATCTGCGTGGCCATCACGCATACGAGCGCGCCGAGCAGATAGACGGGGTAGGAGCGCACGTCGCGTACGGCATCGGACAGCAGTTTCGGTTTGGTCGCGCCCGCGGCTACCAGGAACAGCATGCCTGCGCAGACCTGACGGATGCTGGCGATCCACAGCGGGTCGGCCCCGTATTCGGACATGAGGATCTTCGACACCGTTGCGTTGATGCCCCACAGCGCACCGCCCAGCAGGGTTACGCCGATGCCGATGAGCAGCGATTTCGGGGTTCGTTCGAACGTCGCACGACGCATCGCAGGTTTCCTTCTTCTCACGATCCGTAAAACTCCGCGTGCGATTCTACCGCCGTCCGCGTCACGCCGCGCCCATACCGGCGGAAGCCTCAGCGTCAGCAGACTTGTCGCTGACAACGCCCTGTCGATAAGGCGATTAACGCGGCACTGCCTTATATCCAAGCCCGTGGATGGTCACGATATCGAAATCGTCGCAGTCGGCGAGTTTCCGCCGCAAATTGGCGATGTGCACGTCCACCGCCCGTGGGCTGGATTCGTCACTGTCATCCCAGAACTCCTCCATAAGCTGTGCTCGGGAGAACGCCTGCTTGGGGTAGCTGAGCAGGTGATGGAGGATTTTGAATTCGCGGACGGTCAGGGGGATCTCCCTGCCATCGAGTGTGGCCGATGCTTGATCGACATCCATGGTGAACTTGCCGATAGACAGATGGCTGTCCTCCAGAATACGTGAACGCCGCAGCAGCGCCTCGATGCGCAGCACCAGTTCGTCGTAGTCGATCGGTTTGACCATGTAGTCGTCCACGCCGCTGCGGAACCCGTGGCGTTTGGCGGCGATGTCGTCGCGCGCGGTGACGAAGATAATCGGCAGGTTCGGGTCGATGCGGCGCAGCTGCTCGGCGAACCGGAAGCCGTCGATGCCGGGCATCATGATGTCAGAGATCACCACGTCGAACAGACGGCCACGCATCGCATCAGACGCCTCGCGTACGCCGGGTACGCCGGTCACGTCGTACCCGCTGTCGCGCAAGTACATGCAGGTGATGTCGTTGAGCTGCCTGTCGTCCTCGACGACCAGTACGGCGACCATGACGTTCTCCCTTCGCTCATATGGTTGGACGGTCCCGTCCGCATGCCGCGGCGGTTCACGCCTGTTCCCGCGGCCCGGACAGTTCGTCGGCCAGTCGCAAGATCTCCGGGGCGACCTTGGCGCGGTCCCGGGCCACGAGCCGCAGGTAGACGGGATAAGTCGCCGCGACCGCCGCGATGCCGATCACGCCGACGATGACGCCGGGCACGAACCACATCCCGGCCCACACCATCGTGCAGCACATGCCGACACCCAGCAGCAGGAAGCCGGCCACACCCAATGTGAGGGATATGATGGTGCCGCGTCGCGTGGTGCCGCGATCCAGACGCCGCAGCCGTTCCATCGCATCCTCGTCCCGGGATAGGTATCGGCTGCGGATTGCGTCGATCTCCTCCTGCTGTTTGGCCGAATATGTATAATTGAACGTCGTCTCGTCGCTCATGTCTCGCCTTCCTTCACTGTCTCGCCGCCATCCGTTTGCGGCCACTCTACCGCGATGTTGTTGGGTAATTGTTAGCCTGTACGCCCCGACACGCCGGCGCGCAGCCGCCGCGTGGCGCGGACGATCATGTACGCGCCGAGTATGGTGACGAATCCGCAGATCGCCGCGCCCGACAGGGCAATCATCAGCGGACGGAAGTACGCCGAGTTGCCGCCGTCGCCGAATTCGCCGAGCATCGCGATCTCCAGCGAGAACATCGACACCAGCGCGGAGACAAGGTTGACATGTCCCGACGCCGCGATGGCCGGACTGGCGAGCCGGCGATAGCGCACGACGTTGATGATCGCCAACGTCATGCTGTAGAAGGAGTACAGAGCCATGACATAGATCAGCGTGCCCGCATATTCGAATCCCCCGTCGTCATGCAGGACCAGCACCACCAGGCCGATCAGCACCACGTTCAACGCCACCAAGACGATGCCGCATAGCCGGTAGCGCCGCAGCTCGGCGTCCGTGTTCCGCCCGAAGCCGTGGGTCCGCGCGTAGCGCACCAATGAGAAACGCATCACCGACAGCATGATGTAGTAGGCGGCCAGCATGCCGAACCACACCGAATGGTAGTAAAAGCCGGACAACGCGTTCATCGCCGAGTAGAGCAGGTTGATCGCGAGCGAGCCGAGCAGCGAAAGCCTCAGTCTGAACGGCAGGTCGTCCTGCAGGCGACGCACGTAGATGTTCCGGCGGAGCAGCTCATTGCCCCGACGCGCCAACGACACGATGCGGGCCACGACCACGACCAACGCGTACGCGGACACGACGTACGCCACGATCGAGAGCGGATGGTCGTCGTCGAGCACCATGAACGCCAAGGCCAGCAGCACGGTGCCGGCGATGACGCTGACCACCGTCACGACCGATCCGGGCCGTACGATCCGCAGGATGACGCGGTGCGCGGCCTGCAGCAACGGACCGGGTTCGCGTTTGCCGTCCGTCCGCGCGTGGGTGCGCTTGTCGCCACTCATGCCGTCTCCCGTTTCAGCGTCACCGTGAACGTGCTGCCGACGCCCACCTCGCTGCTCACCGCGATGTCGCCGCCGACGATGTCGATGACGCGTTTGACGAGCGCCAGGCCGAGACCGTTGCCCTGCGTGGCATGCGAGGTGTCGCCCTGGTAGAACTTCTCGAACATGTGCCGCCCGACCTCCGGGGCGATGCCGCAACCGGTATCACCCACGCGCACGATGGCGTGGCCGCCCTGTGCGTGCACGGCCACCGACACATGGCCGTGCGGTTCGGTGAACTTGATCGCGTTGGACAGCAGGTTGTTCCACACCAGTGCCAGCACTTCGGCGTCGGCGGTCACCATGACGCCGTCCTCGATGTCCACATCGAGTTCCAGGTCCTTGGCCTCCCACGCTGTCTCGAAGCCCAGCAGGCATTCGCCGAGCTGGCCGCCGAGGTCGTAGGTGCGTGGCGCCGGGTAGATCTGCTGGTTCTCCAGCTTGTTGAGCCGCAGGATATTCGTGATCAGGGTTGACAGCCGGTCCGAGGCCTCGACGATCGCGGCAGCGCACTCCGCGCGGCGCTCTTCCGGCAACCCGGGTTTCTGCAGCAGTGTTCCGTAGCTGCGAATCGCGGACAGCGGGGTTTTGAGTTCGTGCGAGACGTCGGCGATGAAGTCGGTGCGCAGCGTCTCCGTACCAGCCAGTTCCTCGGCCATCCGGTTGAAGCAGTCGACAATCACGTTGAGATCGCGACCGCCGGCCAGATCTGACGAGTGCGGCACACGCACCGAGAAGTCGCCTTGCATGATGCGCTCCGACGCCTCGACGATCCGCCGTACGGGACGTTCGACCGCGAAGCGCCGGCGTACGCTGTCGATCACCGTGCACAGCAGGCTCAGCAGCAACACGTTGACGAAGGTGATCGTCGCCGCCCCCGACAGCTGCCCGCGATTCCACGTCGCGCCGGTCGCGTCCTCCAATGCGTTGAGGAACAGCAGCATGCAGCAGCTGATGACGACCGCCATCAGGAGAAAGAACATCAGGTATCCGCGCAGCGTCAGCATCATCCGACGCATCAGTCCTTCACGTCCAGCCATTCACATCACCTTGTCTGAAAGCCCCGTCGGCCGCCGCCGACCGACCCCCGGAACCCGGACGCCGTCATGACGTCCGGGTTCCATACAACCGTCCGGCCGGTCTTACCTGATGCCCTTGCAAACCGGGATCAGGCACAGCAACATCACGATGCCGAGCAGACCGACCACGATTCCCGGCACCAGCAACGCCGCGCCCCAGAGCATCGTCATGCACATGCCGGTGCCGAGCACCAGCACGCCGGCCACGCCGAGCAGCGTCGCACCCACGGTCCGGACGCCGGGTCGCGCAATCATCGATTTGCCTTCCATGGTGCGCCGTACCATCAACATGGCCACCAGTACCGCCAGGCCAACGGCCGAAACCACGACGCCTTGGGCGAACGCGCCCCACTCCGTCAGCAGGCACATGCACATGCCGAGTGCGAACAGTACGCCGCCAATTGTGCCCATAATCATCGACACGAAGTTCTTCTTTTCCATCTCCGGCAAACCTCCTACGGTCATCTTGTCCATTCGAATTCTCAAGGCGAGATCCCCGCCCGGTATTGATGACGGTACGACCGTACTGTTGGTCGTTTATCGGCGACATGTTGATGAAGTGTTAAGCGCGGTGCCGACGGCATGACCGTGGCCACGGCATCGGCGGCAGCCTTGCCGCCGGCGCTGTTGGTGCGCTTGAGTTCGTCGCGGATCTCCTGCAGCACCGCCAGCGTATGCGTCGGATCGCCCTCCGCATGCCCCGACGGCGACGTCGCGCCCGCTAAAATGGATGATTGGACGCCGCGGCCGGCAGGCCGCCGCAATGCCGCCGCGACGCAAGGAGGGACGCCATGATTCGCATCGCCATCGTCGAGGATGAGACCACCTATGCGGACACCCTCCGCGAGTATCTGGACCGGTATGCCGCCGAAACCGGTTGCCTGTTCGCCGTCTCCGTATACGCCGACGGCGAGGATATCGTCCAAGGCTACCGTGCGGATTTCGACATCATCCTGATGGATATCGAGATGCGGTCGATGGACGGTATGACCGCCGCCAAGCGCATCCGCGAGTCGGATGACGATGTGGTCATCATGTTCATCACCAACATGGCGCAGTATGCGATCCAGGGGTATGAGGTGGACGCGCTGGACTACGTGCTCAAGCCAATCTCATATTTCGCATTCTCCAAACGTCTGGAACGAGCCATTTCCCGCGTGGCCGCGCGCAGTCGCGCAGGCAGGTCAATCGTCATCTCCTCGCGAGGCAGTTCCAGTCGCATCCCCGTGGACAGCATCCTGTGGATCGAAAGCCATGGCCACCGGCTCACCTACCACACGACGAACGGCGAATACGAGTCGACCGTCAATTCAATGAAAGCAGTAGAAGAGTCACTTGCCGGAGACCATTTCTTCCGCTGCAACAAGTGCTATCTGGTGAATCTGGCCCACGTCCGCGGCATCGCCGATGGGGATGCCTTGGTGGGCAGCGACCGCATCGTCGTCAGCCAGTCAAAACGCGGCGCGTTTGTGAAAGCGCTGACCGAATACGCCGGGGAGACGGTCAGCTGATATGGATGAAGTGATGAGCATGGTCGGTGAAATTCCCGACATTCCCAAGGCGTTCACCGCGCTGGCCGAATGGCTGGCGTGCGTAACGTATCTGACGGCATGCGTACGGCGGCCGCCGCAGCTCCGGCAGTGTGCGATATTGGGTTGCGGTCTTGCGGCGCTGCTTGTTGTGCAGTACGCCATCGGGATTGTGCCATTGTGGCTGTGGATTCCGGGAATGCTGGTGGCGCTGGCGGTAATGTATGGGATTATCCGACTGTGCCGGCCGACCAACCGGGCGACGAGTGTCTACTGGCTGATGCGGGCGTTCGTATTCGCTGAATTTGCGGCGGCGATTGAATGGCAGCTGTTCGTATTCGTGGAACGCAACTATGCCATGCCGTCCGGCGCATGGTTCGGCGCGCTGTTTCTGATTGTGACGTACGCGGTGCTGTTCGCGGCGGCGTTCGCACTCGAACTGCGGCACGACGACGGTTCGCTGACCGCGACCGCCCGGGAACTGGCGGCGCCGGCGATCATCATGGTCACCAGTTTCGCGCTGAGCAACCTGAGCTATGTGGCCACCGACACCCCGTTCAGCAGTCCGTTGGCGACGGAGGCGTTCAACATCCGCACGCTTGTCTGTCTGGGGGGCGTGGCGTTCCTGTACGCCTACCATGTGCAGCTCAGCGAATCGCATGCCAAGGAGGAGCTCAACGCGATTCGCAACGTGCTGAACATGCAGTACGCGCAGTACCAGCAGTCCAAGGAGAGCATTGCGATCATCAACCACAAATACCACGATTTGAAGCATCAGATCGCGGTGCTGCGAGCCGAACGGGACCCGGTGGCGCGCGAGGCGCACCTCGACGACATCGAGCAGGGCATCAAGGAATACGAGGCGCGGTTCAAAACCGGCAATTCCGTGCTGGATACGGTGCTCACCGGCAAAAGCCTGACCTGCGCGCAGCACGGCATCGAGCTGACCTGCGTCGCCGACGGACAGCTGCTCGATGACGTGAGCGTGATGGATGTCTGCACGATCTTCGGCAACGCGCTCGACAACGCCATCGAATACGAGCAGACCATTGAGGACGCCGAACAACGGCTGATCCACATCACCGTCTCCAAACTCAACGGATTCGCGGTCATCCGCGTGGAGAACTGGCTGAAGCCGGAGGACCGAAAGACTTCGCAAGGCAGCAACGCCCACGGCACACTGCCGTCTACCACCAAACAGGACAAGCACTATCACGGGTTCGGTTTGAAAAGCATCCGCCACTGCGCGCAGCAGTATGGCGGTGAGATGATGATCGCCCGACGTGACGGCTGGTTCGAGCTCACTGTGCTGATTCCGCTGAAACAATGACATTCAAGGTCGGAAATCAAAAGAAACGGACGGCACAAAGATAAGTACAGCAAGCAACAACGGCAAGCATCCATACATCAATACAGGAGGGGCTCCATGACGAAGTCGTCACGGAGCCCCTCCAATGATTTCAACGCTGACACGTAGTGTCGTTCAGCGCCAAATCAGGCCTCGTGTTTGCGGTATCCAATGTTGCGCAGAACCAATGCTGCCGCACAAGCCACAACAAGGACACCTAGTTCCGCTGTAGCGATGCCCACATACAGGTGCCAGTCCAACACGGTGGACCCGATCAGCAGAGCACGGGAATCCATGTAGAGGATGTTATGTGCAGTGCGCTGCAGATAATAAATATCCGCATCAGTTTCACAACGAACGTCTACGCCGCCGCCGATAAGCAGCCACGAGTCAGTGCCAGCACGCAATGCAGCGTCAGCGGACTTACGCACCAACTCATCCTCAGGCATGTCCGTTACGGCCTTGCCTCGGAATCCCCATTCATTGCGAAGCACTTCGGTCATCAGTTCCTCCGAGGTGCCCACCCAATCATCGCCGATGAAATTCATGCTGTTCATCAGCGCCGTGGTGCCACCATCTTTCACTGCCATCTCGAACGGCTTCAAGTAAATTTCTCGAATTGCCTGCTCGTTGCTATATGTGTGCAACCGCCCCGAGCGTTCGGTTTCCTGATCGTTCAGAGCAAAATGCTTGATATAGGTGTTCAAGCCCTTTTCATTGGCCACCGCAGTCACGATGGAAGCCATCTTGCCAGACAGATACGAATCTTCGGAATAATATTCGTAATTACGTCCCGAGAAGGCCCAGCGATGCATGTTCATAGCAGGGGCGTTCCAACCGGTCAGACCAAGCGTATGGCACTGATCGGCCATCTGGCTGCCGAATTCGTTGGCCAAATCCTGGTTAAACGTTGCCGCAAGCAATGGGATACTGGGGTAAGCCACACCAGTCAGGCTAGAACCGAACATCCATGCGATGCCTAACGGACCGTCGGCATCCGTGGTTTCGGGCTTGTCGATCGACTTAATCTCCGGAGAGGAATAAGCGGAGTCCTCAACCAACGACTGCAGCTCATCAAGCGTCAACTGCGAGACAAGTTCCTGCCACTTGTCGTCGTCATACGGCACATCGGTCATATCGGCCAATGTCAGGTCGCCGTCAACCGCGTAATCCTCGCCTTCGACATAGGTCTTGTCAACAACGTCATCATATGCGGCGTCGTAGGCATTCGGATCGTCTTCAAACGCGGTGGACTTGATTTCAGAACTCACAGATTGCATTGCTTCGGCATAATTGGCGAATCCGTTTTGACGCGATAGGTAAATGCCACGGGCAGCGTCAGCAAACTGATTGTAAGCCTGCTGATCGTCACTCGAGCGCTTGTTCTCTCCCGAGAAGAAGTACTGATCGCGCAAATTTACACTCGTCTGAGCATATGCCGTATGGGCATCGGAGCGCACGGAAAGCACATATTCGCCGGCATCCAACATATATGCACCCTGCGTGTCATCGCCATTGTCATACGAGCTGTCATATGACGCGAGATCCTCCATGTTGATCTCGATGCTCACGGTTTCGGACTCACCGGGCTGCAATTCTCCGGTCTTGCCGAAGCCCGCAAGGGAAACCGCTGATTTTTCGACGCCATGTTCAATGTCGTAATCGGTGTAAGGCACCGTTGCGTAAATCTGAACCGCATCCTTGCCAGCGACTTCACCAGTATTGGTAACCTCAACGTCTACCGTCACCGTATCATCAGGACCGACTTCGGAACCGTTCTCGGCACCACCGACAATCTGCTGAGAGAACGTCGTGTACGAAAGACCGTATCCAAACGGGAATGCGACGATTGAATCATAGTCGTTTCCGTAATCGTAGGTGACACCGGTTTTGGTATTAGTCACCACTGCCTGTTCGGCATAGGCGGTTTCATACCACTTGTATCCAAGGTAAATGCCTTCGACGTAATCGACATAATGGCTACCTTCGCGATTGGATGCTTCCTGATTGCCGAAGTTTTCGCTAACCGGGTTACTGCGATTGTCATATACCCACGTATCGGGCAGGTTGCCAGACGGGTTGACTTCACCTGCCAAGATCTTGCCCAACGCGGAGAAACCGTACGGTCCAGGCAGACCAGCCCACACGCAAGCGTCCACATTGTACTCATCGAGGAAGCCCATCTCCATTGCATTGGCAGTGTTGATAACAACAATCAGCTTCTCGAAGGTCTCACTGGCACGCTGCATCAAGTCACGCTCATTGGCGCTCAGCTGCAGATAGTCGTATCCGTCAGGAGATTCGTAGCTTGTCAGGTCATCGCCTTCGCCGCCCGAACGACCGAGCACCACGATGGCAGTATCCGAATACTTCGCCATGTTGTCAAACGAAGCATCACCTTGGAACGCGTTGACGGGCACCTCGTCGTTCGACAAACTAACGGCTTGGAATCCCATATCGCCGCTCTGAGGTTGATCCACGGAATAAACGCCCGCATCCAACGGCGCCGAGTTAATTTCAAAGCCAGCTTGCTCCAACGAACTCACGACTGACACCGAGTCTGCTGCATGCACACCGCCAGATCCCGAACCGCTGTAAACAGGATTGTATGCCGCTGCACCCAGCAAATTAACGCGGGCGTTATTCTGAACGTTGATCGGAAGCGTCCCGTCGTCATTCCGCATCAGCGTCATTCCCTCGCTACCGATTCGATCGATCAGATCGAACCAATCCTCTTTATCGGTCTCGACAGTCACCGCATCACGGTCGGTTTCCGTAAACACGCTATCGATATTCGCCGAATACATACCGGTCAACACGTTCAGTGCCACAGCTACCGCCAGCAAAATCGCCATGCCAACGCCAAGTACCGTATTACCAGCAGCACGCTTCTTCGTCATCGCAAAGCCGCTGACAATGCGTTTGCGAGCGCGCAAAACCACAGCTACGACAGCAGCCACCGCAATGACTCCCAGCACAACTACCAGCGCAATGCAATAGTTGATGAACGTCTGCGCGGATGACGGCTCCCCAGATGCAAATGCAGGCACACTGCCGAGACCCATTACGCCTATGGCCGCAATGGTCGACACGGCACAGGCACGTATTCTTCGACCAGTTCGGTCGAACTTCTTTTTCATCGTTCTCCTCCTTTGGCTCAGTTGATGAAAAAAGCGAAGATGTCACCGCTGTTTGAAGATGAGCTTCATGATCAGGTAGAACACCCAGAACGAGATGGCGCAGTTGATGAGCATGGACACCACGTCGGCCACGGTCGCGCCGGCGCCGGCACCCATCACGTCGATGCACCATCCGTACAGCGGAGCCTTGTACAGGCCCTGCAGCGCCGCGGCGCCGATGGTGATCACCACGTAGGCGAGCACGTACCAGGCGGCGGCCTTCCACACGTTGCCGGTGGCTTTGAAGGTCACCTTGCGTTGTGTGATGAAGTTGATCACCTGCGCGATGGCCATCACGATCTCCACCGCCAGGAAATAGGCCAGGCCGCCGCCACCGCCGGATGCGATGTCGCCGGCCGCGTAGTCGAACACGTAGTACGGGCTGCCGTCCACATTGCTGCCGACGGGCAGCACCTGGAAATTCGTGTCCACCAACGTCGTCATGCCGAACACGGCCTTGAGTACCGGCATCAGAATCAGCTGCAGCACGGTCACCGCGTTGCACACGACGAAGAACATGATGAACTCGGCGATGCCGTGATGCTTCGTCTCGAACGCATGCCACCACCTCGTGGCCGCACCGGCCACGCCCGAGGCACGCACCGCGGTCCGCCCCTGGGGCGGGGATTGTTCCGTCATCGGAACTCCTTTCCATAGATTGGTTGTCGTCGTACCGAATGGTTGCCGTCCGAAACGCAGGCTCGCGCACCGCCGCCAGGCGGCCTCGGCGGATGCTGGGAGGGGCGTCGGGCCGTCATCCGCGATCCGCGATGGCGAACGCGAGCAGGTCCGCCGCCCCGTCGCCGTGATAGGCGGCATACAACGCCCCCACGCCGTCCGGCAGCGTGCCGTCGGCGTGCACCGTCGTCCAGTCGCGCCCGTCGGCGTCGACGCGGATCCGGGCGACGGTCGCGCCGTCCTCGCCGGATGTCGCGGTGCGGAATTCCAGTTCGCCATGCGCCCCGGCATCGGTCCTCACACCGTCGCCGTGATGCGCCCGCACGGTCACGGACACCGTCACGTCGCCGCCGGAGCCGAAGTCGAAGTACTTGTAGCCGGCGGTCGCGCCGTCGCGCATGTTGGCGATATACTGACAGGCGTTCGGGTCGCCGTCGCGCTCGTCCTGGGTGAGGTACGGATGGGCGGCCAGGTCCCTGCGTGGCTTGCCGGTGTCGTACCGGCCAGTGCCGTCCTTGCTCCACAGGTTGCAGGCGATGCGCGCCTCGTATTCGCCTCGGCCGCTCAGTGGGCCGCCGTTCAGCCCGCAGCTGGTCATCTCCGCCTGTTCGAACCGCAGCGTGCCGTCCTGGTCGCGCGTCCAGCGGAGCTGTTCGGCGCAGGCCTGCCGTGCATAGGAACTGCGGTTGGTCTGGCGGTGGTAGAAGATGTAGAACTCGTCGTCGATGCGCAGCATGCCGCCATGCGTGTTGCCGGTGTAGTTGCGGGCGTGGCGTTCGTCCGGCACGCCGGGCAGGCCGACGTCACCGTTGCTCACCAGCGTGCCGCCGTAGCGGAAGCCGCCGTCCGGCCGGTCGGAGACCGCATAGCACAGCTCGTGGTTGAGCCGCGACGAGTACACGAAATAGTATTTGCCGTCGTATTTGCGCATCGAACTGGCTTCGAAGAACTCATGGCCGGGGAACGATCCGGGGCCCTGCTTGGGGAACAACAGCTTCTCCGGGGTCGCAATCGTGACCATATCCGGTTCGAGCTCCAGCATGTAGCCGCCGTCGAAGCCGCGGCGGCCTCCGGTCACGATCGCCGGCACCGGCGTATAGAAGCCGGAGTACAGGTAGATGCGGCCGTCGTCGTCCACCAGCACGCCCGGGTCGAACGGGAACGAGTCACCCTTGCGGCGGCCCCATACGGTGCCGTCGGGATAATGCACGTGGCCGTAGTATTCGTACGGGCCGGCCGGGTCGTCGGCGACCGCGACGCCCATCACGCCCATGAAGTCGAACGCGTAGTACAGGTAGTAGCGTCCGTCGGGACCGACCGCCACGTCGGGCGCGAACAGCAATCGCAGGCCGAGCCGGTTCCTGGGATCCTGGTTCTTGCGGTAGATCACACCCTCATAGCGCCATTCGCCGATGCGCCGCGCGGAGCCGGCCGGCAGGATCGGCGCCGACCAGCACGCGTAGTCGTTCATGCAGAACATCGGCGCGCCGAACCGGTCATGCGATCCGTACACGTACACGCGATTGCCGAACACGTACGGTTCGCCATCCGGGATATATTCCCCGCAGGGAAGATACGGGTTGAACAACTGCCCCATCGCCTTCTACTCCTTTGTGTTAGTACATTCATTGAACCAACGGGAGTGGCGTCTTCGCGGCGCAATTGCACGAACCGCGGTTTTATTGCACGAGCAACGTCCCATCCGTGTTCCCCGTCGTCCTGCTCGTCGGGGTGGTCGCGCTGCGCCAGCTCATGCACGCCGCGCGCCGCGGCACCGCTCAGCACTGATCTTCGAGCGGCTCCACAGGTTCGTCCAGGAACGCGAAGATGCGGTGGTAATAGTCCTCAAGCACCGCATTAGGCATCGAGAAGATCTCGTGCACCGAATCGGGGAACCGTTCGAAGCGCACCCGACCGCCACCGTCACGCACGCGACGCGCGAACAGCTCCTCCGGCTCATTGCGGACCCACACATCGCGTCCGGCCTGGAACAGCTGGATCGGCGTCTCGATGCGGGCGCAGGCCTGCGGGTCCAGGATGGCGCGCGAAAGCCGCAACGCCTCACGCACCCACTGGTAGCTGGCCGCGTTCGTCCGGTATTCCGGGGTGTCGCATCGCTGCCTGTGGTACCAGCGGACGCGCGCCTCGCTGGCCCCCCGGTAGGCGGTCATGTCCAGTTCCCCGGTGAACCGTTTCTGTCCGACCACCCGGCTCTTCCCGAATCCCACGCGGCAGGCGATCTCGGCCGCGGCGGACGCCACCGTATTGGGGATGCCGGCGGTCACCGGGGCAATCATCGGGCAGGAGAGCACCGCCTTGTCGAACAGCGTCGGACGCCGCTCCAGCACGGCCGCCCCGATGCCGCCGCCCATCGAATGCCCATACAGCGCCATCGGGCGGTCTCCCGCGTACCGGAGACCGACGGTTTCGGCGAACTTGGCCAGATCGGCCACGTAACGCCGCCAGTCGTCGATCCACACCACGCTGGGGTCATCCACGTCGCGGGCCGAATACCCGTGCCCGCGGTGTTCGAGCACGCATACCGAATAGCCGTCGAGCAGGAAGTACCAGATCAGCTCCGAGTACTTGCGCGCGTTCTCGGTGAACCCGTAGGAGAGGACGACGGCGCCACGGAACGTGGCGGTGGCGCCGTCCTCATGCAGATCGTCGAACTTCGCGGCGTCATAGCACAGGTAGTGCAGCCGCCCGGGACAGTCGAGCGCGGGCAGGCCCTCCGTCCGGGCGGGCGCCATCCACCCCTCCTCGCAACAGGCGGCGAGCGCGGGCAGCACCGTCGTGCGCATCCGTTCGTCGTATCGGGATTCGTCGATCAGGTCCATGGTTATGACTGTAGCGCTCAGCGCATGTCCAGCGCGTCGTAGAGGAAGTCGCGCTGGAGGATGAGCAGGTTCTCGGCCACCGTCTCGTCGTTGGTCATGTGGGTGATGCCCGTCAACGGCAGGAAGGTGTGCGGGCGACCCGCCGCCATCAGCGCCTGGCTCAGCCGCAGCGAGTGGGCGATGGTGACGTTGTCGTCGGCGAAGCCGTGGATCAGCATGAGCGGCCGGCGCAGCTTGGGGGCGTCCTCCACGATGCCGTTGCGGCGGTAGACCTCCGGGTCCAGTCCCAGGTAGCGCTCCGTGTAATGGGTGTCATAGAGCGTCCAATCGGTCGGGGGCGCGCCGGCGCAGGCGGCGTGGACGACGTCGGGCGCGTCGAGTACGGCGAGCGCGGACAGGAAGCCGCCGTACGACCAGCCGATCATCGCGACCTTGTCCAGGTCGGGCTTGGGGCAGGCGAGCGGACCGTTCCGGCGCACGAGGTCGAGCTGCGGGACGGTGGCGCCGGAACCGCAGACGACCAGTCTGGCGCCTTCCCGCGGCGTCCAACACACCGACGGCACGGCGGCGTCGGCTGACCACAATGCGGGCAGGGCGCGCACGGCTTCGACCTGATCGGCCAGGGTCACGTCCTTCATGGTCTCATAGATGGCGCGATCCCACTTGGGTCCGCGGCCGGGAGTACCGCGGCCGTCGACGGTGACGACCAGGAAGCCCTGGTCCGCCCACCACTGGGATTCCCAGTAGTACGCCTGGCTGAACAGCACCTGTTGGGCGCCGGGGCCGCCGTACGGCTTGAGCAGCACCGGCAGGGTCTCCGACTGCGCATAGGGGCTGTTCTCGCTGGGGGCGGTGATGGCGGCGAGCAGCCGGTGCTCGGACGGCAAGGTGACGAACGTGGTGTTCGGCGTGATGCCGGGGTCGGCGGCATGGTTGGCGATGGCGGCGACTGCCTTGCCGCCGGCCATGACCGGTTCGCCGGCCTCGGCCGAGGAGACGGGATCCACGGTTTCGGGCAGACACAGGCTGTGGCTCATCATGGCGTAGGGTGCGCTCATGTCGCGTCCGGAGAGGACCATGCCCTTGCCGCAGCGGGAGGCGGTCCATATGCCGGGGCGTGAGGTCCACTGGGTGACGGCCCCGTGGTAGTCGAAGCTCACCACGTCGCAGCTGCGGGCGTCGTACAGGTCGGCGTCGTCGCCGAGTCCGGCTTCACCGGCCAGTTCCGGGGTGCGGGAGACGACGGCGAGCACGTCGGTATCGGTGACGTCCAGGACCTGCCGCACCTGCCAGCCGACCGGCGTGAACGGCACACCGTCCACGCTCAGCCGGTTCGTGTCGTGTGCCATGTCGTTGACCGCGCAGATCAGGCGGCCGTCCGGAGTGAACGCCGGGGTGCCGTGGACCAGGTCCAGCCACTGCGGGTTCTCATGCTCCTCCAGCACGCGGGTGGCGATCGGTTCGCCGATGACGGCCTCGGTATCCACGCCCGCGTGGAAGCCGGCGGCCTTGAGCTGCACCTCGAGCACCTGGTCGTGGTGCTGCAGACGGTCCTGAACCAGCAGGAGGGGCTCATGGCCCTTGCTCCAGTTGACGGCGGCCAGATATTCGTAGGTCTCATGATCCCAGTCAATGTCGGCCACGTTGCAGACCTGCACACGCGGTTCGGTGAAGTCCGAGAAGGCAAGGGGGTCCTCCTCGTCGGAGGGGACGGGGGCGGGCTGAGGTTCGGCGGCGGGCAGGACGGTGAAGTCGACGTAGGCCAGGGAGACGATGGCGTTCCTGGTCAGGGCGCGGGCGTAGCGGCGGGCGACGGCCGGCTTGGACGGGTCGGCGGGGTCGCTGATGTGCCACAGCGGCTCCGGTTCCTCGTCGGTGGACTGCACGAGCAGCGCACGCGAGTCCGGTGACCACCAGAAGCCTTCGTACCGATCCATCTCCTCGCCGGCCACGAACTCGGCCAGGCCAACGGACTGATCCGGATAGGTGCACTCGTCCTCGTCGATGCCGATGACGGCCCAATCCTCGTCCTGGGAGGCGTCGGCGCCCAGCGCGATCACGCGGACCTCGCTGCCGGTGGTGTAGGCGATCAGCTGGCCGTCCGGGGAGATGCGCGGCATGATGACGGACAGCTGCGGGTCGGCGAGCGCGACCTCGCGGGTCACGCCGCCGGTGCCGTCCGCGTTGATCTCGGTCACGAACAGCTGGCCGTTGATGGTGAACGCCACACGGCGTCCGGCGGCGTCCACCGAGTAGGAGACGATGCCCTGGCCGCCTTCGCGGGCGCGTTCGCGGCGGGCCTTCTCCTCCTCGGAGACCTCTTCGCTGTCGGCATCGGCCAGCAGCCGGCGCGGGTCGGCGAGCAGCACCTCGCGGTGTTCGGCGCCGTCGGCGGACCAGACGCTCAGCCACAACGCCGTGACCAGGTCCTCGGGGCCGTCGGAGCGCAGGAACAACGCGCGGGTGCCGTCGCCGATCGCCTGCGCGGAGCGCGGGGCGCCGGAGGTGAAGCGCAGGGTGCGGGCCTTGCGGCGGGGGAATGCGGCTATCGCCTGTGATGCAATCAACTCGTCCATATGCCCCAACCTACCCGCCGCCCCGCCCAGCAGACACAACCCAATGGGAATAACGTTGCATCACGCCGGCTTTCCCCACCTGACCCGTATGCATGGGCGAATTGTGCAAGTATTGCGGCCGAAATTTAGGGAGGTTCGCGCCTTTGCGTAGGATAGGTGTGGAATAGAAAGGTGTGACTATGAGCGTTCTCGACCGTTTTGAGAAAAGCGTGGAAAACGCGGTCAACGGAGTCTTCTCCAAGTTCGGGTCCAAGGACCTGCAGCCCGTCGACCTCTCCAGCGCCCTTGAGCGCGAGATCGACGCCGAGGCCATGCCGGTCGGGCGCGACCGCACCGTAGCGCCGAACGAGTACCGGTTCAAGCTGAGCACCCCGGACTTCGACCGCATTGAGCAGTGGGGTTCCGAGGCTCTGGCCAACGAGCTTGCGGACAATCTGACCCAGTACGCCAAAAGCCAGCATTACGCCTTCGTGGGCCCGGTGGTGGTGATCTTCGAGGAGGATCTCGAACTGAGCAAGGGCAGCTTCAACCTGAGCTCGGAATCCGTGCAGGGCAACGCCGTGCCCGTGACCACCGACGATCAGTCCGAGGACAGCCCGGTGCTGGAGGTCAACGGCAACCAATACCTGCTCACCAAGCCGCAGACCGTCATCGGCCGCGGTTCAGGCTGCGATATCGTCATCGACGACCCGGGCATCTCCCGCAAGCACCTGGAGATCGACATCACCGACAACGGCGTCATCGCGCGCGACCTGGGATCGACCAACGGCACGTATGTGGAGGGCCATCAGGTGCCGGCCGCCACGTTGCTGGACGGCAACACCATCACCATCGGCCGCACCCGCATCCTGTACTGGGCCTCGCAGGAGCAGGCGTAACCCGCCCGCGCAGGAGCCATAATCTGGTATGTTCACCGAACTGACATTCGCGATTCTCAAGTACGGGTTTCTAATCCTGCTGTGGGTGTTCGTCTGGCTGACGGTGCGTTCGCTGTACAAAGACATTGAAACGCTGAGCCCGCGCAAATCGCGCGCGCACCGACGCAAGACCCGTCAGGCCCGGAAGGCCGCGGCCTCGCCGACCCCAGTGCCGACGCCCCCCACGCATGAGATGCCCGTTTCCCACGCCGCGCCGACGCTGCTGGTCATCATCGACGGGCCGTTGGCCGGCACCTCCGTGCAGCTGAACGCCGGCGCCATCACGCTCGGACGGGCCGCGTCGAACTCCGTGGTGCTGGATGACGAATTCGTCTCCTCCCACCATGCCCGGGTTTACCCCGATGTCTCGTCCGGCCAGTGGGCCATCGAGGATCTCGGCAGCACGAACGGCACCGTGGTCAACCAGCAGCGCATCTCGGCACCCACCGTGCTCGCGCCCCGCGTTCCGGTACGCATCGGCGCCACCACCTTCGAATTGAGGTGACGATCTTGCCTTCCGATACTTCGCAATCGTTGTTCCTGTATTCCACCACCGTTTCGGATGTGGGCACGGTCCGCAGCAATAACCAGGACTCATCGTTCGCCGGTGAGCATCTTGTGGCCATCTGCGACGGCATGGGAGGCCACGCCGGCGGCGACACGGCCTCCACGATTGCGATCCGTTCGCTGGCGCATATCGAACGCGACGACACCAAGCTGGACGTCCATTCCTGCGCCACGATGATGGAGACCTCAGTCCTGGCCGCGCACGACGCCATCGTCGGCAAGGCCAAACGCGAACGCAAACTGGCCGGCATGGGCACCACCGTGACGGCGGTCGCGCTGGTGGAGGGGTACTGGGTGCTCGCGCATATCGGTGACTCCCGCGCCTATCTGCTGCGCGACGGCCATCTGATCCGCATGACCCAGGACCACAGCTACGTGCAGCATCTCATCAACACCGGCCGCATCACCGAGGCCGAGGCGCGCAACCATCCACAGCGCAACGTGGTCATGCGCGTGCTCGGCGATTTCGACATCGACCCGAGGCCCGACATCGCCATCCGCAAAGCCCACGCGGCCGACCGCTGGCTGCTGTGTTCGGACGGTCTGAGCGGCGTGCTGGAGGATTCCACCATCCAGGAGATCCTGTCCACGGTCGCCGATCAGGGCGAATGCGCGCAACAGCTCGTGGCTATGGCACTGCGGGCCGGCAGCACCGACAATGTGACCGCGGTGATCGCCGACGCCACGTTGGCGTTGGACGCCGACGCCTTCGACCTGCCGCATCAGACGCCGCTGGTGGGCGGGGCCGCCAGCGCCAGTCTGGAGCCGATCGCCGACATCATCAACGAACCGGTGTCCACCGCCCCCGCGCTGCGCAGCGGCAAGGATTCGCCGGCCCAGCGTGCGGCCGCGCTGACGCAGGAGGCGCATGAGGCCGCCGTGCAGCATACCGTGCAGCCGTCCACGGTCCGTGAGGAGACCGGGGACCTGCAGGAGCCCGATACCGGCGAAATCCCCGTGGTGCAGAAGCGCGACGGACGCCTGACCGCCGACCCGAACGATCCCGACGTGGCCAAGGCGATCCACCGTGAGCATGACAAGCGGGAGCGCATCTCCCGTGCCAAGGTGGTCCGCGCGCGCATACTCATCGCATTGGGTATCGTGGCGATGCTGATCGCGCTGGCCGGCGCCGCCGTAGGCGGGTATCTGTGGTCGCAGACCCAGTATTATCTCGGCGTCGCGGATGGCCAGATGGCCATCTACCAGGGCGTGCCCACCAACCTGTTCGGGCTGGAGCTCTCCCATCCGGTGGAACGCACCGGGCTGGACGTTGACGATCTGCCCGAGAACTGGCGGACGCAGCTGGACCGCGGCATTGTGTTCGACGATCTTGACGACGCACGCGCCCATGCCGAGCAGATCGAGCAGGAGAGCCGTTCGCTGGCGCAACAGTCGCAGGACGATGACGAGTCGTCCGAGAATGCCAAGACCACGGACACCGAAGCCACGGACACCGACACCAAGGGCGACACGACCGACGACGCCAAGTCCGCCGATTCTAAGTCCAACGGCACTAAGACTTCCGAGCAACAGGACGGAGGCGAGCGATGATCGCCATCCGCTTCCGTCAGATCGCCCTGCTGCTGCTGGCCATGGCCATCAGCCTGCTCGCGTTCTTCCAGATGTTCGAACGCACCACCGGTTCGTTCCCCGTGCAGTACGCGCTGATGCTGGGCGCGGGCATGGTCCTGTACCTGGTGCTGTGGGGGCTGATGCTCCGCTTCCAGCCCTACGCCAGCCAGACCATCATGCCCTGCGTGCTGCTGCTCACCGCCATCGGTACCGCGATGATCGCGCGCATCGACCAGGCGGCCGATACCGCGGTGGCGTTCCGCCAGCTGATCTGGATGTGCCTGGCGCTGGTGCTGTGCGGTCTGCTGGTGGTGTTCATGCGCGACTACCGCGTGCTGCGACGGTTCTCCTACGTGAGCATGGTGGTCGGTCTGGTGCTGCTGCTCTCCCCGATGATCCCCGGTCTGGGCATGGAGATCCAGGGCGCCCGCATCTGGATCAACATCTTCGGCCTGGGCACGATCCAGCCGGGCGAGTTCGCCAAGCTGTTCCTGGCGTTCTTCTTCGCGGCGTACCTGTTCGACCACCGCGACCAGCTGGCGGTCGGAGGCAGGAAGTTCCTCGGGCTGCAGCTGCCCCGCATCAAGGACATGGGTCCGATCATCATCGTGTGGCTCGCGTCGATGGGCGTGCTGGTGCTGCAGCATGATCTGGGCACCTCGCTGATGTTCTTCGCCATGTTCGTCTCGATGCTGTACGTGGCCACGGGCCGCAAGAGCTGGATCATCATCGGCGTGATCGCCTTCGCGGCGGGTGCCGTGCTGGCCGCCCAGATCTTCGCCCATGTGGGCTACCGCGTCGACGCCTGGCTGCGCCCCTTCGACCAGGAGATCTACGACCGGTACCCCGGCGGTTCGGCGCAGATTGTCAGCGGCCTGTTCGGACTGGCCTCGGGCGGATTACTCGGCACCGGACTGGGCCAGGGACACCCCTCGCTGACCCCGCTGGCCAACTCCGACTTCATCTACGCCTCGCTCGGCGAGGAACTGGGCCTGACCGGCCTGCTGGCGGTGCTGATGCTGTACCTGCTGGTCATCGCATCCGGGCTGATCACCGCCATGCGCATCAAGGACGGGTTTGGCAAGCTGCTGGCCTCCGGTCTGGTGTTCACGATGGCCTTCCAGGTGTTCACCGTGGTCGGCGGCATCACGCTCGTCATCCCGCTGACCGGCCTGACCATGCCCTATATGGCCGCGGGCGGATCCTCCCTGATCGCCAACTACCTGCTGGCCGCACTGCTGATTGTCATTTCCAATGCGGCGAACAAGCCGGAGCCCGAGGTGAGCACCGACACCTTCCAGTATGAGGCGCTGGCCGTGCTGCGCGAACATGAGCTCAAGGAGCGCGAGGCCGCCACGCAGCCCATCGCCCGGCCGCGTTCGGTGACGGGAGGTGCGGCATGAACAAGGCCCTGCGTCAGCTGTTCACCGCGGTCGTCGCGCTGTTCGTGATCCTCGGACTGTCCACAACCATCATCACGGCCATCAAGGCCGACGACCTGAACGCGGATTCGCGCAACACGCGCATGCTGTACCACACCATCGGCGCGCCCCGCGGCGCGATCCTGGCCTCCGACGGCACCGTGCTGGCCCAATCCGACCCGGTCAACGACCCGTTCTCCTACCAGCGGACCTACACCAACGGGCCGGTCTACGCGCCCATCACCGGATACTTCTCCATCACGCACGGCGTGGACCGCGGCATCGAGGCGTCGCGCAACGAACAGCTCAACGGCCAGGCCGATTCCCTGTTCTGGCAGCAGCTCAAGGACACCTTCACCGGCAACCAATCGCAGGGTGCGTCGGTGGAGACCTCCATCGACCCCACGCTGCAGCAGCTCGCCTATCAGCTCCTGGACGGCAAGGAGGGCGCCATCATAGCCAGCGATCCCAAAACCGGGCGCATCCTGGCCATGGCCAGCACCCCCAGCTACGATCCGAACCAGCTGGCCGTGCACGACGGCAACCAAGCCAACCAGGCCTACACCGACCTGGTTTCCCAGCAGACCAACCCCATGCTCAACCGGGCCACCTCCCAGCTGTTCCCGCCGGGTTCCACGTTCAAGGTCATCGTGGCCGCGGCGGCGCTCGAAACCGGTGACTACCAGCCCGACACGGAGATCCCCGCAGGCGCCAGCTACACGCTGCCCGGCACCAGCACCGACCTGACCAACGCCACGGCCGCCGGGAACGGCACCGATGGCAAGATCACGCTGCAGGACGCCCTGGCGCAATCGTCGAACACCGCCTTCGCCCAGCTCGGCGTCAGCCTCGGCGCGGATTCCATCCGGGACATGGCGGAGAATCTTGGCTACGACGACCAGATCCTCATCGACGGCTCCACCGCCACCGGCTCCCCCACCTACGCGGCGGCCTCCAGCTTCCCCGAGGACCCGACCGACGACCGGCTGGCCCTCGCCTCGATTGGCCAGGGAGACACGCTGTCCACGCCGCTGCAGAACCTGATGGTCGCCATGGCCGTGGCGAACGACGGCACGCTGATGGAACCCACCATCGTGGACCGCGTGCGCGCCAGCGACCTGTCGGTGATATCGGAGACCTACCCGCATAAGATGTCCGAGGCGTTCAGCGCCGACACCGCCAACAAGCTCACCCAGATGATGGAGCAGGTCATCCCGGCGGAGAACCCGTCGCTGGCCATCGACGGCGTCAGCATCGCGGCCAAAACCGGCACGGCGCAGATCGGGGAGAGCAACGAGGCCAACGACGCGTGGATCATCGGATTCGCCCCTGCGGACGACCCGCAGATCGCCGTCTCCGTGGTGGTGCACAACGTCAACGATTACGGTGCGCACGCCGCGGGGCCGCTGATGCGCGCGATGATGCAGGAGGCATTGAAGCAATGAAACTGATCGAAGGACAGCTCATCCATCGCCGATACCGCCTGGACAGCCGACTGGCCCAGGGCGGCATGGGCGAAGTGTGGAAGGGCTACGACATCCAGCTCGGCCGCCCGGTGGCCATCAAGGCGCTGCGGCGCGACACCTCGGACACGGAGGCCAAACTGCGCCGTCTGCGCGCGGAGGCCCACAACTCCGCCAATCTGGCACACCCGAACATCGCGGCGTTGTTCGAATACTACGAGCATGACGGCATCGGGTTCCTCATCATGGAATACGTGCCGAGCGCCTCGCTCGCCGACCTGTACCACGAGAGGGGCGCGATGGACCCGATCGAGCTGCTGCCGATCCTCGCGCAGACGGCGCGCGGCCTGTTCGTGGCCCATTCGCACGGCGTGATCCACCGCGACGTCAAGCCGGCGAACATCATGGTGTCGGATACCGGCGAGGTCAAGATCACCGATTTCGGCGTCTCCTACTCCACCAATCAGGAGCAGATCACCCAGGACGGCATGGTGGTCGGCACCGCGCAGTACATCTCCCCCGAACAGGCGCAGGGGCAGCAGGCCACCCCGCAGTCGGACATCTACTCGCTGGGCGTGGTGGCCTACGAGGGGCTGTGCGGGCACCGTCCGTTCACCGGGGCCACACCGGTCGACATCGCGGCCGCGCACGTGAACAATCCGGTGCCGCCGCTGCCCGACTCCGTGGACCTGCAACTGCGGCAGTTCGTCATGTCGATGCTGGAGAAGGACCCGCGGGACCGCCCCGCGGACGCACTGGTGGTCGCACGCACGATGACCCGCATCGAGCGGCGGCTGCTCGACCAGCAGACCGCGGCGGCCGAGACCATGACATTGCCGCCGAACAGCCGCATCCCGCGGCGGGTGTTCAGCGCCCCGCACGCGGCGGAAACCATCTTTCGCATGTCATCGACCACAGGCGCCTCGCCCGTGGCATCCATCATCAACAACTGGGCCGGCGGCCGTGACGCCGACGAGCCCGCACACCGGAGGGAACACGCATGAGCAGCATGATGCCCGACTCGCTGGCACAGGGGCGTTACCAGCTTGGTCAGTCCATCGGCCATGGGGGCATGGCCGAAGTCTATGTGGCGCTTGACACCCGCCTCGGTCGTACCGTGGCGGTCAAGGTCATGCGTGCCGATTTCGCCAACGACCAGATCTTCCTCTCCCGGTTCCGCCGTGAGGCGCATGCCGTGGCGCAGATGAACAACCCGAACATCGTGAGCATCTACGATTCGGGCGAGGAGGACATCCCCACCGCCAACGGCGGCACCGAGCGCGTGCCCTACCTGGTGATGGAGTACGTCAAGGGCCAGACGCTGCGCGACATTATCAAGGTCAACGGGGCGCTGAGCCAGCGCGACGCCGAACAGGTGATGCTCGGCGTGCTGAACGCGCTGGAGTATTCGCACCGCATGGGCGTAATCCACCGCGATATCAAGCCCGGCAACATCATGATCTCCGAGCAGGGCGTGGTCAAGGTCATGGACTTCGGAATCGCCCGCGCCCTGGACGATTCCGCCGCCACGATGACCAAGTCGCAGGGCGTGGTCGGCACCGCGCAGTACCTCTCCCCGGAGCAGGCGCGCGGCGAGACCGTGGATATGCGCTCCGACCTGTATTCCGCCGGTTGCGTGCTCTATGAGATGCTGACCGGCCGGCCGCCGTTCACCGGCGACTCCGCGGTGGCGATCGCCTACCAGCATGTCTCCGAGGTGGCGACGCCGCCGAGCGCCGTGGTGCCGGGCCTGCCGAAGATGTGGGATTCGATCTGCGCCAAGGCGATGGCCAAGGACCGCCAGAACCGGTACGCCACGGCGGCCGAGTTCAAGAACGACCTGCTGACCTTCATGAACGGCGGCGTGCCGGTGGCGGCCGCGTTCAATCCATTGACCGATCTGACCAATATGAAGGCGCGTCGTCAGGCCGAGCAGGATGCGGCCACGGTGGCGCTCAACCCGACCGCCGAGGGACAGGCCACGCAGGCATTCAACCCGGTCACCGGCCAGTTCGAGCAGGTGACGCCGCAAACCGGCAAGACCCGGGCCGAACAGCGCGCCGAAGCGGCCAAGGCCCGGCGCAAGCGCCAGCTGATCATCGGCGGCGTGATTGCTGCCGTGGTGGCCGTGATCGCGATATTCTGCGTCTGGTGGTTCGCGTTGCGCACGCCGCCGGTCGAGATGGTTACGGTGCCCGAACTGAACTCCTCGCTGAACGAGACCGGCATCTGTCAGGCCATCGAGGACGCCGGGCTGGTCTGCAAAAAAGCGACGGATACCAAATCCACCGAGGATGCGGGCACATTCACCCACGCCGATCCGGAGAGCGGCACCTCGGTGCCCAAGGGGTCGACCGTGACCGTCTACTTCTCCGATGGTCCCGATTCCACCGACGTACCGGACGTGTCCAACCGCTCGCAGGATGAGGCCCGGCAGATGCTGGAGGACGCCGGGTTCAAGGTGGCGTCCGCCACGCGCACCGAGGACAGCCCCAAGGTCGAGCAGGACCGCGTCACGCGCACCGACCCGGCTGCAGGCACCAGCGTTGACGAGGGCACATTGATCACCCTGTACATCTCCTCGGGCAACACCACGGTTCCGGACGGCCTGGTGGGCCAGACCGAGGACCAGGTGCGGTCGATCCTGACCGGCGACTACAACTTCAGCATCACGCTGCAGTCCGAGTATTCCGATACCATCGCCGCCGGTTCGGTGACCCGCGTCGACCCCGGCTCCGGTTCGACCGTGGAGCAGCGCGCCAACATCAGCGTCTGGGTCTCGCTGGGCAAGGAGCAGGTCACGGTGCCGACCTTCTCCACCGGCTCGGACACGCTGGCCACGGTGCGCCAGCAGCTGGAGGGACTCGGGTTCACGGTGAGTGTGAACGGCCCGGATGACGACACCGCCATTGTGACCGAGGTGTCCTCGATGGGCCAGCAGGTCGACAAGGGGTCCACGATCACCGTCACCACCAAGGCGTCATCGTCCACCGGCGACGATGACGACGACCCCGGCCACGGTCAGCAGCAGGGACAGCCGTAACGGCGGCGCAGTAGCGGCGATACGTCGTTGCGGATATGCGTAGGGCCTCCCGCGTCACGTGTGCGGGAGGCCCTTAGTTTGAGTGACAGCCCGGTTTCACCCGCATCACGTACGAGGAGGCCCTATCCTTCGATTACGCACCGTGAGCCGGACACGTCCGTTCGGCCGGCTACACGGCCACGTAGTTCGACATGTCGCGCAGGAACGGGATGTTCGCGGCCAACCACGGGTATCCCCATTCCAGCAGCGCACCGGCCGCCGCAACCGCCAACAGCAGCACCAACAGCCATCGGATCGGCATCACGCCGGGCTGGTGCCGCAGCAGCCAGCCGTAGAAGCTGACGTCCGGGCGCGGGCGGACACCCTCGCGCATCTCGCGCAGCACCGGCCAGCGCCAGGCCACGGCCGCCGCGATGAACAGCACCACGTAGGCGATCAGCGCCGCGATCACCACCGGCTGCATCGACCCCAGCTGCTCGATGGGCGTCGGCTGCTCCGTGTTAACGAAACGCACGGCACCCGACTCGTCGGTGGTCGTCAGCTCGGCGGGCACGCCGTCGGAGACCTTGGCCCAGTAATCGAATTCGCCGTAGCTGATCCACCGATGCGTGGCGGTGGTGTACTTCGGCTCGCAGGTGGTCAGCGTGATCATCCGCTTGGTGGGGGCGGCGCCGGGACTCTCCGGGTTCGCCGCAACGACCTCGGTGTGGTCCGGGGTCACGATCTCATACTCGGTGTAGTGGTACACGTACCAGTAATCCTGGGTGCGGATCACGATCGCGTCGCCCGGCTGCAGCTTGTCGACGTCGCCCAGCGGTTGGCCGTAGCCGTTGCGATGGCCCGCCACGGCGAAGTTGCCGAGCTCCCCGGGCATCTGGCTGGTGGTGTAGTGCCCCATGCCATGCTTGTTCAACTGCTCCAGCGTGGTACCCTCCACGATGTTGCGCTCCCACTGGTCACCGAAACGCGGGATGTAGATCTGCGCGATCAGATCGCCCTCCACGGCCTGCTCCGGCTGCACCGGCGGATCGCCCTCCTGCTTCGGGGCCACCTTGGTCTGCTCGCCGTCGGCGGCGGGGTTCTCCCACGCCACGGACTGCCGTGCCTCCACCTGCTCATGCTCGGCCTGCACGCCCGTCCACCACATCTGCCAGACGATGTACAACGCGCACACCGCCGCCAGCGTGAACAGAATCTCCATCAGTACGCCGAGCACATTCCAAACCACTCCGTGACGGCGTTTGCCGGCGACGGCCGCCGTCCCCCGATGTGATGCGTGTCTCATTGCTCAACTCCTTCGGTTTCCGTCACTGTCGCATACTGCAGCGGCTGCAGCAGGGCGGCCGCCTCGTCAAATTGCAGGTCGTCCTTCGTCTCCACCTTCCAGCCCAACCCGAACGCGCCGACATATTCACGGTAGGTCCGCACCGCCTCCGACTCGTCCAGCGCCGCCAGCATCTTATCCACCGGGCCGATCGCCGACACCGTGTACGGCGGGGAGTACTGCTTGCCCTGCAACAGCAGCACGTTGCCGGAGCAGATCACCGCCGAGCTGAACAGCACACGCTGGTCCTGAATCATCATCGACTCGGCGCCGCCCGCCCACAAGGCGTTGACCACGGCTTCGATATCCTGCTGATGCACCACATAATCGTTGATATTGGTGGCCGAGCCGGAACTGTCCACAGCCGTTTCCCATAACGGCGAATCATCGAGCGTCACCGTGACCCCCGGACCGTGTACGGCGGGCAGCGTGGTGCCGGAACCGGCCTCCTCGGAATCGGAGGACGGGGTTCCCACCAGATCGTTCAATGCGGCCAGGCGCGAGCTCAGATCGTCGACCTCGGTGCGCAGCTTATCGGCCTGTTCCACGCGCTGTTCGACCAGATCGGCGGTATCCGCCGTCACCAGCGTGGTCCGGTTCACCCGCAGATTGGTCATCAGCAGGTAGCCGGCCAGCGCCACGACAAGGAATACGGCCACCCCCCCGGCCCAAGACCGCCGGGCACCGTGTCTGCCCCCATGCCGTGCCATATGTCCTCCAGCCCAAGGTTTTCGTACGCCTGTTGGCCGCTTTCGAGTCTACCCACTATTATGACTTTTAGCCTATTGAATGGAGACTATGCTGATGGCTGACGAAGAGTTGCACGAAACCGACGCGCACGCCCAGGAAGACTGGCAGGATCAGGTCAAGGTCGTCGAGGACGAGACCACCACGGTCGAGACCGAAACCGCTACGGTCGAGACCGAGGATGCGCCGACGGACCGGACCGAAGACGAAGACGAAGACTTCGGCATCCCGATGGACAAGGTGGAGGCCGTGCTCAACGCCACCGCCGACAAGGCTGCGCTGACCCCGCAGATGCAGCGGATGATGCAGCGTCAGGCGGAGAACACCCGTCGCGTGGAGGAGTCCATCAAGGGCACCAAGTCCAATCCGCGCTGGTTCGTACCGCTGTTCTGCGCGTTCATGATCATCGGTCTGATCTGGGCCGTGGTCTACTACCTGACCGGCAACTATCCGATTCCGGGCATCGACGCGTGGAATCTGGCCATTGCGCTGGGCATCATCCTCATCGGCTTCCTGATGACGATGTGGTGGCGCTAAACGCCGTTGTTCGCCCCTGCTAGCCGGGGCGGTATTGTGAGGGTCGGTGTCCTCGGACACCGACCCTCACGCGTATTGCCGGAACTCACCTAACTCGCTTAAAAACCGCTCGCCGATTCTGGTGGCTCTTCCGAATTCTGGCGGTTCTGACGGTTCTTCCAGTTGTGCATGCCAATGGTTTTCGTGGTTGGACAATACGCCGGTTCGCATGATTTCAGGGTGGAGTCAGAAGGAGCCTCCTTGACTCCACTTGTACTCCATCCGCCGACGCAGGCTGAACCCCCACGATACGGCGACGCATAGCACCACCACAACAACGACGATTACAATCTCCATCGCGCCCCCTCCCGAAGAACATTGCATACACACAGCCCGATACACGCTGCAGCTTCCACGCTACTACCGAAACAGCCCCGAGCACGGGCCACACCGCATCCAGGTCGCAAAATGTCCGCTATGTGAATCCAACTTCGTTAAGACATCCGAATCAAGGCAAGACAAGGTCTCGTTGTAAGCCGGCTGGGTCTGATTGGAGGCGCCGCTACCGTTGCGGTCCGGGCGGTGCCTCTGATTTCATGTGCGTACGCAGTGAGGCACCACCCATCCTGAGGCGAGCCACACAGAGACCAGAAGAACCGATATATGTAGCGTTTTTCATTCGATTGAGTATTTTTGCTCAGTCATTGAGTATTTTTACTCAACGATTGAGCAAAAATACTCACCTTGCCGCCAATAGGCGGACTGCGACAAACGACACCGGTGTAGTTTTCCACAATCTGTGGATATCCGTGTGGATAAGTTGGGGATAGTGTGGGTATAACCGGTGGATAATGCCCCAAGTTATCCACAAAGTTATACACAAATCCACCAATACCAACGGTCTCACCGTGTGGAGAAGTGTGGACAGAGTTATCCACAATCCACCATGTTCCGTTGTGTGCATGTGGGTGCAGTATGGCCACCAATAACCCGTGGCGGTGCGTCAGCCATTTCATCATGTACATGTGAGCGCCGCTCACGCTCACGTCTACAGTCGCGCGTCTATCAGCGTTCCGTCATGTGCATGTGGATGCCGCGTATGCCGTTCGCATGACGCCGATACAATACTGCTCGTGGAAATCAGCCAGCAAACCCGTGAATTCATCCGCAGCCATCGCACGGACAATGTGCGGGATCTCGCGTTGCACGCCAAGCGCACACCGGATCTCGATCTGCCGTGGGCGCTGGACCAGATCGCGGGTTGGCAGACGGCCCGCACCAAACTGCCCCAATGGGCGGATACCGACGGCATCATCTACCCTCCCCACCTGTCGATGGAGCAATGTTCATCGGAGCCGACCGCCCGGTACAAAGCCGAACTGGCGACGCGGCTCATGGCACCGGACGGAGCTCCCGCCCCACGTCGTGGCCGACTGATTGACCTGACCGGCGGGTTCGGCGTCGACTTCTCCACCATGGCACGGAATTTCACCCAAGCCGTGTACGTGGAACGGCAACCGGATCTGTGCGCCATCGCCCGTCACAATCTTGATCTGCTGGAGTTGGGCGACGCGCAGGTCGTCAACGCCGACGCCGCCTCGTTCCTGGCGACGGCAGAGGACGCGGACATCATCGTCATCGACCCCGCACGGAGGGACGAGCACGGCGGCCGCACATTCGCCATCGCCGACTGCACGCCCGACATTCTGGGCATGCTGGACCTGCTGACCGCCAAGGCCGGGCATGTGCTGGTCAAGCTATCCCCGATGCTGGACTGGCACAAGGCCGTGGAAGATTGCCGCGGCACGGTGCGGGAGGTTCACATCGTTGCGGTGGCGAACGAGTGCAAGGAGCTGCTGCTGGTGCTGCGCGGGCAGCCCGATGCGGTGCCCGTCGAGGATGTGCCGGTGATCGTCCACTGCGTCAACATCACCGCGCGGGGCACGGAACGGTTCACGGTTATGGCCGATGCCGCGGGAGTCCATGCCGTCGGCACCGCCCGGCACCCGGATGATGCTGCGACCTGCGCAGCAAATGCCGAATCGATCAACGCCAATGCGGTCTGCACCGATTCCACGAATGGCGGGGCTGTCGTAGGAGACGGCCCAACCGGCAACGCAGGCGACGGACTGCCGTTCCGCTACCTGTACGAACCGAACGCGGCGATTATGAAGGCCGGATGCTTCGACGCCCTGTCGTCGGCGTTCGGGGTGCCGCAGCTGGCGACGAATAGCCACCTGCTCATCTCGGATACGCCGGTGGAGGGGTTCCCGGGGCGGGCGTTCCGGGTGGTCGCAATCATGTCCATGGGCAAGAAGGACCTCAAACGGGGGTTATCCGGGCTGACGCACGCCAATATCGCCACGCGCAACTTCCCGATGTCGGTCAGCCAATTGCGTAGCAAACTCAAGCTGCAGGACGGCGGCGACACCTACCTGTTCGCCACCACCGACCGCAACGCGCGACGTATCATCATCCGCGCCACACGCCTGTGACCAGCCGTGCCCGCCGAGCTTCGACCGGCTCCTGGTTCTCCACACGGCGCACGGCGAGTCCTGCACCCATAAGCCGACGCCCCCGCACTGAACTGCGCCCCGTTTGTTGGAC